>CAVBAX010000044.1:0-10637 GCA_963593105.1 Candidatus Methanomethylophilaceae archaeon
TTCAACCATCAAAATTTCTGAGAAATTGCCATCAGAACCAAATGGTACTTCACTTAATAGGAAATAACGAATTGTATCCACACCATAATCATCAATAAATAAACGTGGATCTTTAAAATTACCCTTAGACTTACTAATCTTATCTCCACCCATTGTAAGCCAACCATGGCCATATACTTTTTTAGGTAAAGGCAAGCCTAAGGCAATTAACATAATTGGCCAAATGATGGTATGGAATCTAAAAATTTCCTTACCAACCAAATGTAAATCAGCAGGCCAAAACTTATTAAATAAAGTCTCATCATCACTCTTATAGCCCAAAGCACTAATATAGTTTGTAAGCGCATCAACCCAAACATAAACTGTTTGTTCTGGATCAAAAGTAACAGGAATACCCCATTTAACACTAGATCTAGATACACATAAATCCTTTAAACCAGGTTTTAAAAAATTGTTGTACATTTCATTGTATCTTGTTACCGGTTGCATCAAGTCTTTGTGATCACTTAAATATTCTTCTAATTGTTTTTGATACTTAGAAAGTTTTAAGAAATAAGCATTTTCCTTAGTAAGCTTTACTTCTCTGCCACAATCTGGACACTTACCATCCTTTAGTTGTGACTCTGTCCAAAACGATTCGCATGGTGTACAATACCAACCTTCATAAGTTCCCTTATAGATATCACCTTGATCATATAATTGTTTAAATACTTTTTGAACACATGCTACATGTTCAGCATCTGTTGTTCTAATAAACTTATCATATGAAATATCAAGTGACTTCCATAAGTCCTTAGCGTTATCAATAATTGGATCAACAAATTCTTTTGGTGTGCAACCCTTTTTCTTCGCTCTTTCTTCAATCTTTTGGCCATGTTCATCAGAACCTGTCAAAAAATAAACATCATAATCTTTTAGTCTTTTATAACGTGCCAAGGCATCAGCGATTACTGTTGTATAACAGTGTCCAATGTGGAAATTATCACTTGGATAATAAATAGGTGTAGTGATGTAATATGTCTTCTTCTCCATAAGTCCTCCCAAAAATAAAAAAGGCAGCACAAGGGCGAATAATCGCGGTACCACCTTACTTTCTAACTTAAGCTTTTAACGCAAGCGACGTTTAATCCTACTTATCGAATTAAAAGTTCAAGGTCCATGTTCACTATTTCCAAATACTTGTTTTCACCAAACCAAGCTCTCTACAATTTGATTAACAGCTACTCTACCTGTCATAACCCTTACCATTATACACTAAATAGCAAGAAACATATTAGTTATGGTAGTGAAAACTCCTATATAAATTGAAACCATAATCACCTCAAGTAGTATAGAAAAATATTCATTAATAAGTTCTTTCATCTTGCATAACCCTTTAGCTCACCAGCAATCTTTGTATCAAATAAAGGAAGATTAATTTTATAGTTTAAAGTAATAAGAAAATCCCTTCTAGTTTTAACTGCATTTAATTCTTGACAAGAAAAGGACCAATCCTTAAGCTCTTCGCTTTCTAACAATTCATTTATATTATAAGTATAGTATGATGATTCAAATTTTTCGATTGCGGTAGAATGAATAAGCCTAGCTGTTAACATTTGACTACCGATTGAAATAATTGAAGTAAACACAAAGACAAGTATCATTGTGATAAACATTGTCGTCATATATTCAAACATATTCTTCATTCGCTTTTAAGCTCCTTTTCTTCTTGTACAACTATTACCTTAGCCCTTATAGCCTTAGATTCACCATTATAATTTAGGATATAGTTAATATATTTTTCACCAACTGTATTTGTATCGATTTGTTCTAAATTAATAGGCTTTATGTAATCTTTAATATCTTCACCTTTAGAATTGGTCGCAGCGATACGATCATAATAATTTATATTTTCTCCTACATTTATTAAGATATCTTTTACTTCAAAACTAGAAATACCAACATTACTTATTTGACTATTTATATTACTTGGTGAAATTATCGCATTAGATATGACATCTATGTTTTCAAATATCAATTGATTATATATTAGACTACAAAAGATCGATAGGATAAATATGGAAACAATTGATGAAAACATAACATCTGCATATTCTTCAAATAAAGCTTTCATGTTAGCCTTTCAATCCAAAGCTTTAAGATATTGATAAAGCCAGCATCGGATTTTAAAACTGTATTAATAAAGATATCAATTGTATAAAAGCTACATATTGCCGCTAACATACTTAGGGCAAATTCACTAAATAATTTTCGCATTATTCCTCCCTAAATCTTCTATATGCTTCATTTAATAAGTTTGCATAATCATTTTCTTTCCATATTGATTTATCATCTAAAGAAGTTTTAAATTCTTCACTTATATATCTTGAATAAATTTTAACATCACTTTTATAATCATCTATATTTTGGCCATAATCTAAAATGTAATATCTTCTTTTAACAACCGCTTTTATATTTTCTGAATTATAGACATAAAAAGTAATATAAACTGAACCTGCACTTGATATATCTAAACCACTAGGACTATTTATCACTTTATTAGAATTTTCATAAATAATTTGCGATACTTTTATGTCTTTACTTATATCACCATCCACTTCATCTAAAGCCTTACCATTTACTCTATTGATTAAATCAGGAATAGTTATAGTTTCATCAGCTTTATCAAAGTAGGTATAGCCTATATATAAGACAGGTGGATTACGTTTATATTTGGCAGTTAAATTAACATCGCCTAGACTTCCCTTTTCAATTTTAGTAATGTGCCTACCATATTCATCAAAGAAGCCTAAAAATTCATAACCTTTTTTATAAGCATCAGGAATATTTACTTCATCATTGACAGTATAGCTATAAACTGGTGTACCAATAAAAGTGCCACCATTTAAGTTATAGCTAATCTTATAAGTTATAGGATGGCAATATACTTCTCTTTCAGTTGGTATTTCTGGATTTTCGCCAGTTTTTCTCTGATATGGATAAGAAAAACGCCAATCAATACCATCAGACCATTTAGTTACATAAGAATAAAGAGTAGATTCAGTAGTAACCCAAGTTCCTACCATAGCTGTTTTATTTCTACCATCCCCAGGATTAGCCGACATCCTAAGTTCTATATATGAACAAGACTCATTAATATCAGGATTCCAGTTTTCAAGCTCATGATGTTTACCTATAGCAGCGATTTGTCTACCATCACAATATAGTTGCATTGGTGGTGCTTGATAGCTATCCCAAGTATCACTTCTATAAGTATCGACATCAATATAGGCATATACAACTCTAGCCTTATAGCCAAAATGCCAAGTAAATAAACTTTTAGCATCTACATCATCCCAAAATCTTTTAGCATTATCATACGCAAAATGTTCTGTTTGACCAGCTTTAGTTTTATAATCGCTAGTAAAACTACTTGGATTACTTGTAGACCAATCAGACCACTCAATTGGAACTTTTCTACCATATTGGATAGCACTTATTTCTCCCGGTAGTCCTGTTGGAGTTTCAGACCACTCACTATAACCTAAAGGAACTTCTTGGGATGAAATTTTTACAGGCATAAATAATATGATAAAGACAACAAGTATTATCTTAATTGCTTTAGCCATATAAGCCCACCACATCTATTACATTTATTAATTTCTTTTTGATTGTTTTTTCTTTTCCTAAAAAATTATTGTAAGTATAGTTTATATTTACATAAATCAAACCCTTAAATGGATCAGCTAGACCACTTATATTTACCTTTCCATCACTTACAATCAAAGGATCAAAGTTTTCTTTATATATTTTTAAATAAGTATCACTATCTTTAATATCAACTCTTGCATTATCTGTACCATAATAGATATCTTCAATATTTTCCAACATCAACGTTTGCGTATTAGCCATAGCGATATGGGACGCCTTATCTATTTCATCTATTCTATTATTCAAATCAAGTAAATGCATCAATATCAAGGCCACACACATTCCCATAAAGCTTAAACCTATAGCTCTAATCATTATTTTCATAGTTGCACACTACTTCCTATGGTTGCCATCATATAGCTAAACATCGAAAACATTGACACCAGCATTTCGATTGAGAAGAAGGCAATAGGCAAATAACCTAGTGCTTCTACCGCTCCAATTGAATCTTCATTTTTAAGTCTTTCAGCCTTATCTAACATTTCTTGGTTACGATCAATTAAACTAGAAACTCTATTTTTAATATCTTCCTTGCCTACACTTGAAATTGCGTATAAAACTTTTAAGCTAGATCTGGCATCTTCTAAATCAAAATCAATTAAGAATTCATTGTATGGTTTTATTGAAGTTGGATCTTTTTTAGAATCATCTAAAAACTTTCTAATCTCACTTCTAAGTGGGAAAGATGCCATATTTTGAGAATATTCTATGGCATTTAAAACGGTTAAATTATTTAAAGTAAGTGATATTTCTCTAAGCCATATAGGGAATTCAATCGTTAAAGCTCTGGTTAAACGCTTATAGATTCTTTTATATTTCATTGGCTTTTTAATAAGCACCATTACACCAAGCATAATTGGAAGTAAAGCCAATTTTTGATCAATGAACAATAATAAATAAACAGCTGCCAATAGAGATAATATAAAGATAATAATATCAACAACATTTATTTTCTTCTTACCATTTTTAAAATAAAGATAATCATTTTTAATTTTTTCATCCTTATTTATATCCATATCTGATATTAACCACTCACCATTTAATTTAGTTAAAACAATTGTCATAGTAACTAAAATTGAGGCAATAAAAACAAGTGAAGAAACTTGATATATCCAAGAATAAGTAAAACCTACAAAATATTCATTTGATACATATAGATAAACAAAGACACAATTCATAAGCAAGGTGGTGATACAAAGTATTAATAATTTTATTCTTCTATTTTTAAGTTCTTTTTGGAAAGAATAAACTCTTTTTAACCACTTCTCAATATCTTCATACATGTTTGTACAAACATCTATAAAAGAAACAGAATTTTGAGCTTCAACACTAAGCATTATTTTATGAACTGATTTAACTCTTGAATTTGGAAACTCATCTTCAATTATCTTAAGAGCGTTTTTAAAAATTTCAGGATCATCATTTGTATTATCAAGATATTTAATCGCCTTACCAACCGCCTTTTTCATATCACCACTGGTTAAAGTAAATAATTCACCAAGTGTAAATCTGATTTTAGTCTTTTGTGTGAAAATGGGAATGATATTACTTAGATAATCACTTAGCATTTCAAATCTTTTAACGCTATAGCTTTGATAAAACCAAGCACTTATTAGAAAAGGAATCAAAATCAAAGTCAAAACAATTAGAATCAATATACAAGTGGTATTAAGTCTTGATAATAGAGCAATTATATAAATTACAGCCAAAATAATTACAGCTTCAATAATAAAATCCTTAGTTGAATACTTATAACCATATTTATTGATTCTTGTTTTTAAGTTTTTAACACTGTAATGTTTCATGACTTTCATCGTCTTCACCTTTTAAAAACTTTACATAATTTTCTAAAAAATCCCTTTCATCATTTTGATAAAACTTTCGATAAACTCTTTCTGGTAACATTGTCCTTAAAGGTTTACCATCTCTTACAATATTTTTGATGATATTCTTTTTGCCATTACGATCAAAGAAACAAATTTGATCGATATTTCTTTTAACACCATCAGGTGTAAAAGACGCCTTTACTTTAATTGCGTAATCAAAGAAAGTATAAATATCATTCTCAAGCCCTGCTCTAAAATTATCACCAGCCATATTTAAGATACGATCTGGTATCTCCCATACATTTTCAGCATGTATGGAAGTAAGAGCCACACATCCTGATGAGGCGCCTTCCATAATTCTAAGTATTTCCCTTCCTCTACTTTCAGATATAATTAACCACTTAGTATTAAGTCTTAAGGCATCTCTTATAGCTTGTTCATTATCATATTCATCAGTTGTCTTTAAAGAATAAATATCTTTATTTGGATAAAGAGTTTTTAGTTTCATCTCTAAAGTGTCTTCTACTGTCACTATTGGATCACTATCGGGTATAAAATAACACAAATACTTTTCAAGTTCTGTTTTACCAGCACCAACATCGCCTGTGATGATTCCTGATAATCTTGCTCGCATAAGACAAGGAAGTAGTTTAACAATAAAATCAGTTGCGTAGCCGTTTTCTACCAAATCTTGTTTTAAAAGTCTTGCACAACTTGGAGTTTTTCGGATGGCTAAACAAATGTTATTATCACCAGAAACGCTATTATGCATAGCTTGTATTCTTAGCTCTTTAGTCTCAGCCTTTAAAGAAGGCTTAGACATATTAAAGTTTTCATTAACTGAATTGGCAATTAAGTTTGTAAAAATTTTTAGCCAATCATCATCCAATTTTAAATCGCTTGGATATCTACCCTTATTTAAATCGGTAACCCAAAGAGTATCTCCATTCCACTTTAAATCTGTTACACTATCACTAACTATATAGGGCCATAAATCCTTAAATAAACCCTCATTCACTTCTAAAGCCATCCATACTCCTTTCATTTAGTAATTTGTTTTACCGCTAACTTGCGTAACTCTAGTTTTTAGATCTGTCATAATACTAGTGATATCTGATTGCATATTAGTTTTAACAAGCGAGGCAATACCAATTAAGCCAATCACAACTAGTGCTGACAATAGTACAAATCCATATTCTTCGAAAAACGATTTCATTTCTTTCTCCTTTCTATGTTTCTACTACTTTATTGACACGAATTAGAAAAATTCCTACCCCTAAAATGAAAAAAATCGATATTTCTACCGATTTTATTAAAAAGAACCATGATTTTAATGAATCTTTTAAAGCATATTTAATATTAATAATTTGTTGCGTCTAAGTTTAGATATTCTTCAAAAAGTTTTAAGCAAGCATCTCTATCTATTTCCACTAGATAATCTTTAAATGCCTCTCTGCCGCCAAACATCTCATCAAACTTTTTGTCTCTAAAACCAATCATTTCATTATCTTTGATTGTGCAACCATAATAGACAACATCGATATTAGCCCACATACATGCAGCCAAACACATAGGACAAGGCTCACCAGTTGTATATAGAATCGATCCTGATAAATCAAAACTTTCAATATTAGCTTCAGCATTACGAATCGCGTCAATTTCACCATGACATGTTGAATCATTATTAGATACAACATGATTATGTCCTTGGCCTATAACTTTGCCATCTTTAACAATCACGCTACCAAATGGCCCACCATCGCCACTATAAATGCCTTCTCTCGCCTGCAATATAGCAAGTTCCATATATTCGTTGCTTGCTGAATAGGTTTTTTCTGGTATCTGTGTTTCTTTATTAGAACTACAACCAAATAAAGTTACTAACAAAGAACTAATTAAAATAACTTTTATAAATATTTTCTTTTTAATCATTTTTATTCCCTCGAGTTTTTATTTTAGCATGATGACTCGAAGGGAATATAATTTAATTTAAATCTTTTCGCCAGTTAAATAGAAGATAGTCATCTTAGCAATATTGACACAATGATCACCAATTTTTTCAAAATACTTAGCACACATTAAGATATCAATAATATATTCACCATCATTTTTGTTTTCATGAATAATATTAATCAATTGTTCCTTGATAGTATTAAAGTCATTATCAACTTTATCATCTCTATCAATTACACTGTTAGCTAATTGTAATTCTTTATTAATAAAAGAATTAACACTATCTCTTAACATAGCTTTAGTAACATTAGCCATATCTAAGACTAGTTCATCTTTACTAAGACAAGTCTTAGATGTGATTTCTAATATTTCCGCAATATTTTCAACTTGATCACCAATTCGCTGAAGATCATTAATAATCTTCATAATAGAACTTATTTGTCTTAAATCAGAAGCAACTGGTTGTTGTAAAAGAAGAAGCTTCATACATTCAGATTCAATATATTTTTCTTTCCTATTAATCTTTTCAAATAATGTCTTTACTTTATCAAGCTCTTGATTATCATCATTTCCAATATTATTAACAGCGATAGAAATCATCTTTAGGGCAATATCACCCATACCTAATAAATCATCATTTAATTGTTGTAGCTCATTATCAAAATATTCACGCATATTATCCAAACCTTCCTGTAATATAATCTTCTGTTTTCTTATTTTCTGGCATAGAGAAAATCTTTTGAGTATCACCATATTCAATTAAATCACCAAGTAAGAAGAAAGCTGTGGTATCTGAAATTCTAAGTGCTTGTCCCATGTTATGAGTAACAATAACAATCGTATAATCTTTCTTTAAACTCATCGCAAGTTCTTCTATCTTACCAGTACTAATTGGATCTAGGGCACTTGTTGGCTCATCCATTAAAAGCACCTTTGGCTTAACAGCTAGTGCACGAGCGATACATAAACGTTGTTGCTGACCACCTGATAAAGATAAAGCACTTTTATTTAAGTTATCTTTTACTTCATCAAAAATAGCAGCAGCCTTTAAAGACTCTTCAACAATTTGATCTAGTTCACTTTTCTTTTTTATACCATGGGTTCTAGGACCATAGGCAATATTGTCATAGATGCTCATTGGGAAGGGATTTGGCTTTTGGAAAACCATTCCAACTTCTTTTCTTAAATTATAAATATCGATATTTTTATTATAAATATCTTGATCATTATAAATAACAGAACCTGTAATTTTAACACTAGGAATTAAATCATTCATACGATTTAAAGTTCTAAGAAATGTAGACTTGCCACATCCTGAAGGACCAATAAAAGCTGTAATAGAATTTTCTTTAATATCCATATTAATTCCATTAAGAGCCTTATGATCTCCATAATATAAATCAAGATTTTTAACGCTAATTATTGTATTATTATCCATTGTTTTTCCTCTTTATTTGATTGCCAATAATTTCAGCAAACATATTAATTATTAAAGTAAGTATCATTAAAATCGCCGCTATACCAAAAGCTACACCAAACTCACCACGTTCTTTTGCGTATACATATAAGGCAACAGTAAGTGTTGCACCAGATGATTGTAGTCCTTGCTTAAAACCATTTAAAGTATGCGATAGACCAGCTGTAAATAGTAATGCCGCACTCTCTCCCACAATTCTTCCTATAGCCAAGATACAACCTGTGACAATACCATCAACACAACCTGGTAAAACAACTGTTCTAATAACACGCCACTTACCAGCACCCAAACCAAATGCACCTTCTCTATAACTGTTTGGCACTGTCTTTAAACTTTCTAGAGTAGTCTTTATTATAGTTGGTAAATTCATAATCGCTAAAGTTAAAGCACCTGCAAGTAAAGATGTTTTAAAACCAAGTAATTCACAAAAGAATAGCATGCCAACTAAACCATAAATAATAGAAGGAATACCAGATAAAGTTTCAGTTGCATATTCTATAACGCTAACTAGTTTTTTATTGGTCGCATATTCATTTAAATAAATAGCCGCACCAACACCTAAAGGAATAATTACAATTAAAGTTGCGATGATAATATAAATAGTATTTAAAATATCAGGCAAAATACCAATTGAATCACTTAGATAACTAGGCGAAGTAGAAAGTAAAGTCCAAGTAATATTAGGAATACCCTTTATTAATACATAGGCAATCATAAACAAAGCAAGCCCTACTGTTATAGCAATCGAAATATACATTAACACTTTCATTGATAAAATATATAATCTTCTTTTCTTAGTTAAACCATTCATATTATTTGACCTTCTTTAAGAAAAAATTAAGACATGCATTTATTAACATAATAAACACAAATAGCACTAACGCAATTGAAAATAAGGCTTGTCTTTGTAGACCTGAGGCATAAGACATTTCACTAGCGACAGCTGTTGTTAAAAAACGCACTGATTGGAAAAGTTCTGGCATATTAGGCACATTACCAGATACCATCATTACCGCCATAGCCTCACCTATTGCCCTACCAATACCAAGTACAATAGATGTAATAATTCCGCTTTTCGCCGCAACCACACTTACCTTAAAATAAGTTTCAATCTCACTTGCACCAAGTGCTAAAGATGCATCTTCATATTCTTTAGGTACAGCATCAAGTGCAGTAATACTAACTTTGATAATTGAAGGAAGTATCATAATCGCAAGTACAATGATAGCTGCAAGTAAACTTGATCCATCAGGTACCTTAAATATTTTTCTAATACTTGGAACAAGAATCAACATGCCAACCAAACCATATACAACAGAAGGGATACCCGCTAGCATACTGATACAACTTGATACAATCTTTTTTACTTTACTATTTGCGATCTTTGACAAATATAGCGCACAAAGAAAGCCAACAGGAACACCTATCACAATAGCTCCACATGTTCCATAAATGCTAGTTAGAATAAATGGCAAAATACCATAACTTGGCTCAGCATAAGTTGGAGCCCATTTGTTTCCAAACATAAACTTCACAAAGCCAATTTCTCTTATAGCAGGAATACCAGCAATTATTAGATAAATCGAAATAAGTAATACACAAGCAACCGTAATTAAACCCAGTATTAAAAAGATTCCATGTATAATATCTTCTTTAAGTCTTTTAGTTTTCATAATAAACAAAAGAGGGCC
>CAVBAX010000045.1:0-10039 GCA_963593105.1 Candidatus Methanomethylophilaceae archaeon
ACCTATAAGTGATGATGCTTTATTTTCTTATTTGAATGATGAAACAAAGACTATATTAAAAAATGCGAATGATGGTGATGTAGATAATACTGTTTTAAATAACTTAGGTAAAACTATTCCAGAATATAGTTTTCAAAGTTATGATGGTTTAAATATTAATTTGAGTGATTATAAAGATAAGAAAGTGATTTTTGAAGTTGTATCAACAACTTGTTCACATTGTATGCAACAAGCTAAGTCATATAATGAACAAATTGTAGATAGCTTGAATGATATTATCTTTATGCAATATTTTATAAATGGAGATAGCGATTCAATTAATTCTTTTTATAAAGAAATAGGCGAAGAAGTTCCAAGTAATGAAATTATCTTATTTAAAAATCAAGAGTTTACTGATTATATTGTTTCAAACTTTAATTTTGAAGCTACTCCTACTTTCTATTTCTTTAATCAAGGAAGTTTATCGTTTGAATTTGTTGGAACCATTAATTTAGAAGCCTTTGAAAAACTATATAGTGTTGCCTTTGAAAACGCTATTACACTAGATAATCTTGTGGATAATGAGGGCGTATCAATTTTTAATTATCAAAGAAGTGTAGATGATGTAAAAGCTGATTTAGGTGAAGATAATATTGTGAAAATAAGTGAACTAGATAATGATGGTAAGACATTAGAACTTACACTTAAAAATATTGGAAAAACTTTTGATTTTTATAATCAATTAGATGATGAATCTAATTATACAAGCGAGGTTACTTTCACAAATTATATAAAAGGTGATGTAATGATTGTCATGATTAATGAATATGACGAAGAAATATTAAGCATGTTAAATGCTTTCTATAATGACAATAAAGATATTTCCCTTATTGTAGTTAATATGTCTGATAGTAATAATATCAATATGGCAAATTATTTATATGCACCTGTTGCCTCAATTATGAATCAAGTACCAGAAATCCTAAATAGTGGTAAGCTTGGCACTTATCCATCTTGTGTATTTATCAAAGATTCAATTATTACTGGTGTTTATTCAAATATTGATAGCTTAGATAATTTGCTTAAGGCTAAAAATCTATTCTTAACAGATCAAAGCATTGCGATAGTCAAATAGATGTTAGAGAACAAACTTAAAGAATGTTCTCTTTTTTTAAAGCCAAACTAAAAGACGCTTAATAGCGTCTAAAGTCACTTTATATAATTAGCGTAATATTCATCAAAGCTTAAGCCTGACTCATATATCTTAGTAGCTAAATCTGTGCCGACATAACGGAAATAATTATATACCGCACTATGTCCTGTTAAAGATTCTTTTCCTTCGGGAAATCTTTGGATAAAACCGTATTCATGTCCATGTTCTAAAAGCCATGAATATACTTTGCAATCTTTAAAGGCACTAGCCTTAGGATTTTCAGAAGCTAGTACATATACTGCTAAACCAGTTTGCGAATCAGAAAAACCAGCTTCAGTTTGCGAATCATCGTCAATATGGGCTTGTTTTTGTGTCTCATAAGATACATAACCTTGATATGCATATATAGCCATATTTAAGTCTTCACTTCTTATGGCGTTACACATTTCTTCATATGCTTGTAAGGCTCTAGATTCAAGTTCAACTCCAGGAACAGCATGTAAAGAGTTTACTTCAACTCTTTTTGTGGGTTCATATTCACCTATATAAGATTTACTAGATACATATACTTCAATATTGTCGGGTTGTGATACTGTTTCATAGTTTTCATAAGGATGTAAATAATCACCACTTACTTTAAAACTTGTGCTAGAGTTTTCATTAGCTAAACAATCATCGATATAGTCTTGTAAGACTTCTAACTTATCGAAAACAAATAACGGTTTTAAATCATAATCTTTAAGACTGGCAAACAATGTTTCAAGTTCTTCATCATTGTAGCCTTTTTTAGCCTTTAAATTTTCGTATAATTCAAAGTAAGAATCATCCAAATAGTTACACATCGTATATAGCCTTAAATACTTTTGATTAAAACTATCTTTAACAATTTCTTGATTTAAATAATCACTATAGTAGTTGCTGCTTAAGATTGTTTTTCTAAGACCCTTATCATAGATGGCGTCGACTGCTTCTTGACTATATCCTAAATCAAGAAGTTTATTGGTGTTTATAAAGTGAGGCACTTTATAAATTGACAATCCAACTAATAATATTGCGCAAACAAAGGCAATAAAGCGTCCATTTAATCTTCTTTTCTTTTTTGACATTGTTTTACCTCCTTAAAAGGAACTCTATCAGTGTCTGATACAAATATCATTTTCTCTTTTGTCACAGGATGGGTAAGTGTTAACCTATAAGAGTGTAGGGCGATTTGTTGACCATTAATCGCATTCTTATTGTATCTTTGATCACCCCATAAAGGATGATTTCGTGACGAGAATTGAACTCTAATTTGATGAGACCTACCAGTATGTAGATTAATTCTTACAAGTGCTAAATTATCTTTTCTTTTTAATACTTTGTAATCAAGGCTTGCATCTTTACCTTTGGGGTCTACTTTTACGGTATTAGTTCTTTCATCTTTTAACAACTTATCATTGAAAGTATCTTCATCTTTTAAACCATTATCATAAACTATTGCCAAATATTCTTTTTTAAAGTTATGTTTAGCGATATCTTGCGATAATCTTGATGCAGCTTTAGAGGTTTTTGCGAATATACATACTCCACTTACTGGCCTATCTAATCGATGAAGCAAAGCTAAATAAACATTGCCTGGTTTTTGATACTTTTCTTTGATATAGTCTTTACACATTGTAAATAAATCTAAATCATTAGAACTATCTTTTTGCATAGGCACATTTATTGGCTTATCTACAACAAGTATATGATTGTCTTCGTATATTACTTTAATACTCATCTATACCACCTAGTAGTATATCCACATGGTAAGAAATAATCGCTATCTTCTATTTTTAATCCAATTTCTTCGCCACATGTATTTAAAGGCAAATTACTATTGTCTAGACATCTTCTTAAGACGTTTTCGATAGTGGTACAAGAATAGCCAGTTGTATAAGTGTTGATGATTAAAAAAAGAGCATTATCACTTAATAAATTGATAGCTTCCTCAATTAATGGCCCGATTTGTTCCTCAAACTTGAATATTTCATTATTTGGGCCTCTTCCATAGGAAGGTGGGTCCATGATGATGCCATCGTATTTTCTGCCTCTTCTAACTTCTCTTTTCATAAACTTAAGGCAATCGTCAACGATATATCTAATATGCGCATTATTTAAATGCGATAGGTCTCTATTTTCTTTGGCCCATTCAACCATTCCCTTGGCAGCATCAACATGTACTACTTCTTCAATATTTTTTGATGCAGCTACAGTTGTTGCGGCACCTGAATAGGCAAATAAATTTAAAATTTTTGCGTCTTTTTTATTTTCTAACTTCTCACTTATAAAATCCCAATTGGCAGCTTGTTCAGGAAAGATGCCGGTATGTTTGAAATTGGTAGGAGATACTTTAAAAGTTAAATCTTTATATTTAACATTCCATTTTTCAGGCAACTTTTTTTTAAATTCCCAATAGCCACCTCCTGATTTAGATCGATGATAAAAGCCATCAGCCTTATCCCAAAGTTCAGGATGAACTTTTTCCCAAATTGCCATTGGATCAGGTCTTCTTAAAATATATGGTCCCCAGGCTTCTAGTTTTTCACCATTCCCTGCGTCTAATAATCGATAATCTTTAAAATTTTCACTATATAACATAAGTCAATTTTATAACAAATCCGCAAATATTAAAATGTTGTATAATGGTTGAGCTATGGTTAAATATTCGCAATTAAATCCTGCTCAAAAAGAAGCAGTTACATCTGATGCTAATCACTTAAGAATCATTGCTGGGGCTGGTTCTGGCAAGACTAGAGTTCTGACAATGCGTATTGCTTATTTGATTGAAGAAAAACATGTAAATCCAACAAATATTTTGGCGATTACCTTTACTAACAAGGCCGCCAATGAGATGAAAAAAAGAATTGGTGAAATGCTTACAAATGAAGGTTCTAGTCCTTTTATTTCAACTATTCACTCATTATGTGTTCGTATTTTAAAAGAAGAAATCGAAGTATTAGGCTATCCTAGAAACTTTACAATAGTCGATGGTGATGATCAAAGAACTATTTTAAAAGAAGCATATAAAGAATTCTGTATTGATAAAAAAGATTTATCTTATGCAAGTGCTTTGGATTATATTGGCAATTGTAAGTATGAAGAATTAAGTTTTGAAGAAGCTTTAAAACAGGCATATGGTAATGAAACTTTAATTCAAAAAGCTAAAGTATATAAATATTATGATGAAAGATTAAAGTCTATTTATGCCTTAGACTTTGATGATTTGATTTTATTTACGGTACGTTTATTTAAACTTCATCACGATGTATTAGCTAAATGGTCTAGAAAGTTTATGTACATTCATGTTGATGAATTTCAAGATATTGATAAGACTCAATATGAACTTATCAAGTTGTTATCTTCATGCCATGATAATGTTTATGTAGTAGGCGATCCTGACCAAACCATTTATACATGGCGTGGTGCTGATGTTAATATCATTGTAAATTTTGATAAAGATTTTAAAAATACTAAGACAATTATTCTAAATCAAAACTATCGTTCTACTAATAATATTTTACAAGGTGCTAACTCTTTAATTAAAAATAATAAGGCTAGAGTTGAAAAAGATCTTTATTCAGATAATGGTGATGGTGATAAGATTTATCATAAGACTTTAAGTGATGAAACAAATGAGGCCTACTATATCGCCAATAATATTAAAGAACTTGTAAGAAAGGGCTACAGCTATAAAGATGTTGCGATTTTATATCGTTCTAACTATCTATCAAGAGATATTGAAAAAGTCTTTATTGAAAACCGTATTCCTTATGTGATTTATGGTGGTATTAGATTCTATGAAAGAATGGAAGTAAAAGATATTCTTTCTTATCTAAGACTAATTGTTACTGGAGATGATTTGGCTTTCCAAAGAGTTATAAACCAACCTAAAAGAGGTATTGGACCTAAGGCTGTAGATACTATTTTTGATATCGCTAAAAAAGAAAAAATTTCCATGTATGAGGTTGTAAAAAGAGGCCTATATGGAAAAAATCAAAATACACTAGATAAGTTTGTTGAAATGGTTGAAAAGTGGCGTAATAACCTAGATAAGATAACACTAGAAGAAACACTTACTGATGTACTTGATGATTCAGGATATAGAGCGATGCTAGAAAAAGATAATGAGACAGAAAGACTAGAAAACGTTAAATCTTTAATCGATGATATTGAAGACTATCAAGAAACTTATCCTGGTAGTACTTTAGCTGATTATCTATCAATGATTTCTTTATATACCGATAAGGCAGGTGAAGATGGTGGGGAATCAGTTAATCTTATGACTATTCATGCTGCCAAAGGTCTTGAATTTAAAGTGGTCTTTGTCATTGGCTTATCAGAAGGCATTTTCCCAAGTGAGCGTAGTAAAAATGAACAAAAGGGTATTGAAGAAGAAAGAAGATTAGCTTATGTTGCTTATACACGTGCTAAAGAAAAACTGACGTTAACCGAAACTAATTCTTTCTCATATGTATTAGGTAAAGCTAAAACAGCTAGTAGATTTATTGGAGAAGTAGATAGTGCTTATATTGAACATCTTGATAAACCTGCTACTAAGGTGTTTGATGTACCATTTACTAGCGAGTCAAGTTCAATTTTAAGTCCTAAAAAACAAGCGCCTAAAATGCCTACAAGATATAAAAAAGGTGACCAAGTTATTCATAAAATATTTGGTGAAGGTGTAATTACTAAAGTTGATGGACCATTTATTTCAGTAGCCTTCTGTTATCCACATGGTGTAAAAACAATTAAAGCTGATCATCCTTCTATTAGAAAGAAAAGTGCCAATGATTATAACTAAAGCAACCACAAAAGATATCGACGATATTTTAATTATCATTGAAGAAGCTAAACGTTTTTTAAAGGAAAACAATGTTGATCAATGGCAAGATGGCTATCCTAATAAAGATACTTTATTAGAAGATATTAAAAACAAGAATCTATATGTCGTAGAAGATGGTGGTATGATTGTAGCGGTGTTTGTGCTTGTAGAATATGATTCTAACTACGATTTAATTTATGATGGAAATTGGAATAAAGATAGTGCATATATTGCGCTACATCGTATTGCGGTATCATCAAAAGGGAAGGGAATTTCTAAAATTATTTTTGACTATGTTAAACAAAGATATGATTATATTAGAATCGACACCCATAAAGACAACAAGATTATGCAAAAATGTTTAGCTAAAAATGGCTTTAAGTATTGTGGAACTATTATCTTAAATAGAGATAAATCTAAAAGATTGGCTTATGATTATATAAATGATCAAAAGTAAGATTGTATCAATAATTTTAGTTATCGTTAATGTGTTGTATATGTTAACGATAACTTTATATAAAAATCCTTTTGTCTATAATTTTTCCATGTATACAAATACAATAAAGGGCTATATTTTAGTAATAATCCTTTGTGTATTACTTGGAATTAATTTATTAAACGTAACTTATTTGTTGAATAAAAAATATAGTTTTATTGCCTTTTTTGGGCCTATAATTGGTGGTTTATTACCGTTTAATATAGATAATCGTGATATTTTATCTAATTTACATGAAATATTAGCTTATGTGTCTTTGTTTTCTGTGTTATTTATTACTTTTACAAATATTAATAAATTTAAACTATATGACTACAAGAAAGCTAATTTGTTAGAAAAAATATTTATTATCATTTTTATATTAGATGGCTTTATTTATTTAAAACTATTTGGTGTTACAAGTATTCAAGAATTCATATTATTAACAACAAGTTTGTTAATACACCTTTATATGTATTTGAAATTTTTTGTGTTATAATCATTAAGCATCCCCGAATGGCGGAATGGCAGACGCGCACGACTCAAAATCGTGTTGGAAACAGTGTGGGTTCAAGTCCCACTTTGGGGACCATTTTGATTATAATTAGCTCTGATTATTCAGGGCTTTTTAAATGTGAAAATTGCATTTTTACAAAAGGCTACTTATTTTATTTCTTTTCTTTATAATTGAATTATGAACTTGGATGAATTAAAACTAACGGATAAAAGAAAAATAATCTGTCAAAGACTAGATTTAAATAATAGTGATGATATATTACGTTATTATCCTTTTAAGTATGAACAATACACTTATACTCATTATGACGATTTTAAACAAGGTGAAAGGGTAGTCTTTGATGGTGAACTAATTAGTTATCCTAGTACTTTTAGATTTAGAGGTAATCTATCTAAAACAACTTTTAAAGTTTTATTTGAAGAAGAAGTTATTACCGTTAGTATTTTTAATAGGCCATGGGTAAAAACTAATGGTAATAAGCTTGTTATTATCGGCAAATATGAAGGTAATAACAAGGTAAGTGCTACTAATTTTTATACTAAACCAATAGATGAAATACTTGGCATTAATCCTATTTATTCTTTAAAAGATGGCATTAAACAAAACGAGATAAAAAATTTAATTGATTATACTTTTAAAAAGTGTGAAATAAAGGATATTGTACCTTTATCACTTCTTAATAAACATCATTTAATCGATTTAAAAACAGCTTTATATAATATTCATCATCCAAGTGATACGGTTTCACTAAAAAAAGCCCTAGCTAGACTTAAATATGATGAATTTTTAAGATTTTATCTATCTTTAGCTATTTTAAATGATGAAGATTCTATAGCTGTTAAAAAAGAAAAGAAAATAGATATAAATAAAATAAATGATTTTATTGAAAAGATACCTTTTGAATTAACAATAGATCAAAAAACCGCAATTGATGACATGTTAAATGATATGGCCAGCAATAAGCCAATGTATAGACTATTACAAGGTGAAGTCGGTTCGGGTAAAACCATTGTTTCTTTAATTGCTCTATATGCTAACTTTTTAGCAGGGTATCAAGGAACGCTTATGGCACCTACTGAAATACTTGCTAAACAACATATTATTTCTTTTAAAGAAATGTTACCTGATTTAAAAGTTGAACTATTAATTTCAGGAAACAAAAACAATAAAGAAATAAAACAGCGACTTAAAAACGGTGATATCGATATCTTAATTGGCACTCATGCTTTGTTTCAAGAAGATGTTACTTTTAATAATCTTGGTTTAGTTATTACCGATGAACAACATCGTTTTGGTGTTAAACAAAGAAAAGCTTTAAAAGAAAAGGGTGACAATGTTGATTTTTTACTTATGTCAGCTACACCAATCCCAAGAACTTTAGCTAATTCGATATATGGCAGTATGGCTATTTCATCAATTGCTTCTTTACCAAATGGAAGAAAAGGTTGTGATACTTATTTAATTAGAAAAAATAGCATCGTTGATATATTGGGTGATATTAAAAATAAACTCGATAATGGCAAACAAGTATATATTGTGGCAAGCGCTATTGAAGCTAGTGAAAACTTTAACGGTAAAGATGTAACTCATCTTTATAATAGCCTAATTGATATATTTAAACCATATAAGATGGCACTTATGCATTCTAAAATTGAAAGCGAAGAAAAAGACAGAATTATGGATGATTTTAGAGCTAATAAGTATCAAATACTAGTGTCAACAACTGTTATTGAAGTAGGGGTAAATGTGCCAAATGCGACAGTAATGGTAATATATGATGCTGATCGCTTTGGACTTAGCCAAATTCATCAATTAAGGGGTAGAATTCAAAGAGGAAACGATAGAGGAACTTGTTATCTTTTAACTGATAGTAAAGAAGAAAGTACTATTAAAAGACTTGAAGTGTTAGTTAATACTAATGATGGCTTTAAGATAAGTGAGGAAGACTTAAAACTAAGGGGGCCTGGCGATATTTTAGGTACAAGACAATCGGGTTTACCTGCCTTTGTTTTGGGTGATATATTTACTGATAGTGCTATTATTAATGGTGCTAAGCAAGATGTTGATATAATACTTAAAAATTTAGATGATAAAAAGTACAAAATATTTTATGATGATGTCTATAAGATAATGACTTCAAGATTTATAGATTAAGGTATAATACATTTATGACGATTTTTGATTTTTTAGATAGAAATGGAATAGTGCATAATGATTCAAAACTAATTGAACAGGCTTTTATTCATTCTTCTTATGTTAATGAACATAAGGGTAATTTTCACGATAATGAAAGACTTGAATTTATGGGGGATGCTGTTTTACAAATATATTCAGCTGAGAAACTATATTCAATAGATCCTCCTTTAAAAGAGGGTATTATGTCTACAAGACGTGCTAATCTAGTTTGTGAAAAAGGCTTGGCAATGATTGTAAGAGAATTTGAGTTAAACAAATACTTAAAACTTGGTCAAGGCGAAGAAAAAACCGGTGGTAGAGATAGGGATTCTGTAATATCAGATATGTTTGAGGCTTTTATTGGTGCTGTATATTTGGATACTGATATTAAAAATACTTATAAATTATTAGATTTATTAATGCTTAAACACGTTAAAGAGATGGATGAATCAACTTTTGATTATAAGACAAAGCTACAAGAATATGTACAAGCTGACTCTAGAAAATCGATTGAATATGAACTTGTATATGCTAAAGGACCAAGCAATAAACCAGAATTTAAGATTGCGGTTAAAATTGGTGATTTGATTTATGGCTATGGCATAGGCAAGAGTAAAAAAGAAGCTCAAAAGAATGCGGCTAAAGACGCTTTAGAAAAACTAGCAGGAAATGAATGAATTTAATTTAGAAACGATATTTACTTTAAATAATTATGATGATGAGAAGGGGTCTTTATTTAATGGTTTTAATATTGTTGATGTTTTATATCGCAAAAATGCTGATTCTTTAATTTTAAAAATAGAAAATGAAAAAATATTGCCAATTGAGATTATTAATGATTTTAAGTCATATTTTTCTTCAATTGGTTTTTCTAATACTAGGCTTTATTTTAAAGTT
>CAVBAX010000046.1:0-9983 GCA_963593105.1 Candidatus Methanomethylophilaceae archaeon
TATTCAGTATAGCCTGTATTCTGGACACAGGAACATGTATGCCCTGTGCAAGCTTATACGCTGATAAATTCATCGGTTCCATGAACTCCTCTTTAAGAATTTCGCCCATTGTTGGGGCCTTAATATAATCAGTCATAATGTTCCTCCTCTTTACCATTCATAGCATGCACACTCCTTTAATGATAATCAACAATCTCGACATTATAGAATTCATTCTGTCCTTCAATCGAAAAGCAAATACAGTACTGATTATTGATTCGAATACTGTATTGCCCTTCCCTGTCGCCATGGAGCGCTTCCAACCGATTAGCTGGAGGAACTCTTAGATCCTCCAAACATCCCGCATTATCTATCATAATCAGTTTTCGCAGCGCCACTCGCTGTATATCGTGTGGAAGCTTTTTTGAGAAAACCTGTTGATAGATTTTCTGTGTTTCTTTGTCATTAAAGTTCTTTATCATGTAATTGTATTATACCCGTTTTACGTGTATACGTCAAGCGTGTACATTTTAATTTTTATAATATATTTTTTCATCTTTATATTTATTTGAAACGAAAGAAAAAGAGTAGATTTTACTACCCTTTCTCATCAAGTATATTAATGTTTTAGTCCTTGATAAATTTATCAAAGCCAAAATATTTTAAAGTATTGTTATAACTAATACCTTCAACAATTTCCTTTAGATTATCTTCATCTAATGGATACTCACCATTATAGACAAGTGTTCCAATATAATTGCACATGATTCTTCTAAAGTATTCGTGTCTAGGATAAGATATAAAGCTTCTTGAATCAGTAAGCATGCCTAAGAAATTACCAAGTAAGCCACCATTTGCCAAAGAGTTCATTTGTTTTAGCATGCCAGTCTTATTATCATTAAACCACCAAGCACTGCCATGTTGAACCTTACCTCTTGTACTAGAATCTTGGAAACAACCAATAATCGTATCAATCAATTCATCATCATTTGGATTTAGACTATATAAAATTGTCTTAGGTAAACCATTAGAGTTCATTGCGTCCATCATCTTGATCAATTTATCACTAGGACAGAAATTACTCATACAATCATAACCTGTATCAGGTGTAGGATGTAAACTATTGTTATCTCTACTACAACCATAATGTAGTTGCATCACAAAGCCAAGTTCATTATATTTCTTAGCTAAATGTAATAAGATATAAGTCTTATATTGATCAACTTCTTTTTGACTTAGACTTTCACCATTTAAACCCTTTTTTAGAATTTCATCACAACAATTCTTACATACATCTTCATACATCACATAATCTAGACCATGATCTGATACCACACAACCCTTAGACTTAAAGAAATCTAAACGTTTGTCAATAGCTTCAATTAACGAATCAATGTCTTTAATGTTAACGCTTGATACTTGTGCAAGTTTTTCAATATAGTCTTTAAAATCAGCCTTTTCAATCTTCATTAATTTATCAGGACGCCATGCAGGAAGAACTACTGTTTTAAAGTCTTTGTCTTCTTTAATAATGTCATGATACCTTAAATCATCAATTGGATCATCTGTTGTACAAAGTAGCTTTACATTAGAAGCAGCTACAATTGACTTAGCAGACATCGTCTTTAGCTTTTCATTACATAAATCATATACTTCTTTAGCAGTCTTACTATTAAGTGCACCATGATAATCAAAATATCTTTGTAGTTCTAGATGTGACCAATGATATACAGGATTACCAATAGCTTTTTCAAGAGTTGAGGCAAAGGCTAAAAACTTTTCATAATCATCTCCATCACCTGTAATATATTTTTCATCTACACCATTAGCTCTCATTAGTCTCCACTTATAGTGGTCACCACCAAGCCAAATCTCAGTAATATTTTTAAACTTTTTATCCTCAGCTATTTCCTTTGGCGAAATATGACAATGATAGTCAATAATAGGCATCTTAGCTGCATAGTCAAAATACAATTTCTTGCTTACTTCATTTTCTAATAAAAAATCTTCATTCATAAATGGTTTCATAAACTAACCTCCACTATTTTTTATTCTAGACCAATTAATTCAAAAGAGGAAAATTAATTCCCCTTTTAGTTAATATGTCAAACCAAAATTTAGTTCATAATAATTTCCAAAGCTATCTTTATAAGCATAAGCTTTGCCATTTTCATCTTTTAATTCATCTGGCATATACTTATCCTTATCAAAGCCTGGAACATCATTTGGACTTACACACTTGCCATTTTCATCAACCTTAATTACTTCATCATTTTTAGGTAAAGTAATTGGAAGTTTACCCGTTGGATGGAAATTACCAAAATAAACATCAAATACAGCTTCATCATAAGTATCGAAACCTACTGTTAATACATCACTAATAGGCTCAATATTACCAAGTTGCCATGCAAGAACGATGTTAACATTAGAGATAACCTTACCACCTCTTGAATGAACCTTGTCAGCCATTTGCTTAATTCTATTAATACCACTTAAGGTTGTTTCCTTATGTGTATCTTTTAAAGGACAACAATTTTCATCAACATTGACTACTTCTTTATCTTCGCATAAATCTAATTCCAAGTAACCAGGTGTTGCGCTAAAATAAGCACCAGATGCAGGATGCAACATAAAGATTGCATAATCTGCCTCATCAATATTATCAGTCAATGTACAATACTTACTTAAATCAGATTTTAACTTGATATTAGCATCCTTAGCTTGCTCTGGGTTTTTATAGAAGCTTTCAGCATATACTTTCTTATCACTTCTTAAAGGTAATACATTATCATTCTTTAATAAAACAACTGACTTTTGATGAACATTATAGGCATAGTCCTTAGACTCTTTTGTGGCAACAGTTGCCTTTGCGATCTTTTCATCCTTATAAGGATTTTCAAACATACCTAACTTAAACATCTCAGTTAAAGTTCTAGTAACTGCTCTATCAATTGATTCATCTGTTAAAATTAAATCTTCCTTTTTAAATCCTTCTGGAACAGCATGGGTATCATAATAACCATTCTTACCACGATTATAAGCTTCTAAACCAAATTCATTATCAAATAAACCACTGATTAAATCTACCCCAGATTGACTTATCGCAAAACCAATTCTTTCTGGCTTGTCAAGCGCTTCAACGCCCCAACACATATTATGGACAATACCAGTATCAGAGTTAATATAACCCTTAAAGCCCATTTGTTTTCTTAGTTTTTCATCAATAAAGAATTTATTATAGGCAAAGCCATATGGATTAAAAGGCATTATATTGCCATTTTCATCAAGTTGAGGAACACTCTTATCCTTAGAAGGCTTAGAATAATAAGGCATAATTGAAGCCGCATTATGTCTAATTGCTGGCTTAAAACCTCTAATATGATATTTTTCCAAACTGCCTTTTGTTGCATAGACATTCCATTGTCCTGCTTTATAGTGAGGATCAAAACCATTTTCTCTTGCACCTCCTCCAGGGAAATGCTTAACCGTCATAGCGACGCTATCTTTATTTACACCATCAGATCCACCTTGTATGCCAGGTATTAAATGATCAAAGACTTCTTCAATAAATTCAGGATCTTCACCAAATGTTCCATAAGTTCTTTGCCATCTTGGATCACTTACACAATCCGCCATATACATATAGCCCTTTAAAAGGCCACAGGCATTCCATTCTTTTCTTACTGTATCTGCAAACTTATCAATGATTTTAAAGTCCTTATCACCCTTACAAGCAGCCGCAATACCCAAAGTTCCAGGATATGTAGTGAAAACACCACTTGCCTCATTCATACCAAATACTGGCTCAGCATTTTCATTACGTGAATTAGAAGTAACTGATACTGGCACAAAGTGTTTGCAATCTTCAGCTTCAGCCTGTAATTGGTTTAAAAATTCAACTAAGTCTTCAGGGCTTGGATTAGCTCTTAAAATCAAATGTCTTGAAAACCATTTTTTAAGCATAGTCTCAGTACCTGGTAAATGTTGTTCACCAAATATAGATTTACCATTTAGTTCGCCATTATCTAAAATTCCTGATTCATCAAGAACTGGCACATGGTCTTTAACTCCACTTGGGTATTTACCCATACGCCAATCGGAAATAAATAATTGGGCAATCTTTTCTTCAAGTGTAAGTTCTTTTACATAAGCCTTGGCCCTTGTTTCAGGATCAAGACGCCAATCGTCAAATTCTTTAAATTCTTTAGATCCATCAATATCTTTAAAGAACAGACCGTCTTTTTCAATAAGACGGTCTGTTACCATAGCGATATCTGGACCATTTTCGTTTTTATATACTTTTAATAGTTCACTCGCTTTTTTCATATTATCTAATTTATTTCTTAATTTGGTTTAACTTAGCATTAACAGCCAATAAACCCTCTTTTGTAGCACTGCCACCCATTACACCCATCATGCCAATTAGACGGATGCAAGTAAAGCTTCCTAACATCTTCATCATGGCTGGTGACATGCTCATCTCCCCCTCTTTTGCCTGTTTGCCACCAGTTGCAGCCTTTAAGAATTCACCTAATACTGCTTGACCTTCAGGCTTAGCCATAATAGCGTCAATTCGATCATTTAATGAAAAATAGCCTTCTGGTGCTGTTATATCAAACCAGTTAAGGATAGCACCCTTTTCTTTTAATCTATAGCTTTCATTAAACTTATCAACTTTATGTATTTCACTTTCATCTTGGCAAATTCCTGCAACCGCTACAAGCTTTGTAACACCAGTATTTGGAACATCGAAATAGAAGAAATGATCATCTGCTTCTTTTTTACCAAGACTTACACCATTGGCAAATAATTCAACACTTTTTTGATTAGAATAAACAGTAACCTTAGTTACATCTTCTACCCTATCAACATAACGTTTGCCTGAGATATGAACAAATGGTTCTTTTGATAACCATGCCTTATATGCATAGAAAGCATCCTTTTTATATTTTCTATCAAAAGTCACAAGACCCTTATGGTTTTGACCATTTTCGCCACCTTCATTTCTGCCATCACAACCAAAGTCAAACATATTCCATACATGAGTTGACCAAATATAAGGACGGGTAAACAATTGCTTAATTAGCTCTTCATGATAATAAGCTTGATATTCTTCTGTATAATCACCTTGCGTAGGATTTGAAGTATGCCAATTTAGACCCTCACAACCATATTCACTCATACCGATGGCAATATTAGGATGTACCTTATGGAAATTATCCATCCAAGGACCATTCATTGAAGTATCGCCTCCATACCAGCCAAAGTAATGATTATAAGAGATACAATCAGGAATTTCGATATATGGATCATTAATATCACACATTGAAACAACAGCCATTGTAGTAAGTCTTGTCTTATCTAGTTCATGTACCATATCATTTAAAATCTTATGGTTTTCTCTTAAATCATCACTAGATGCTCCATCCATTGTGATTTCATTAGACAAGCCCCATACACAAATTGAAGGGTGATTATAGTTTTGAACAACTAATTCCTTCATTTGTGAAATAGTGTTTTCTCTGCCATTTGCCATATGAGCAGAAATATAAGGAATTTCAGCCCAAATTACTAAACCCTTTTCATCACATAAATCATAGAAATATTGAGCATGTTGATAGTGAGCTAAACGAATTGTATTGCATCCTACTTCACAAATTAATTCAATATCTTCCTTATGGTGTTCAGGTAATAATGCATTACCTACACCCCATCTATCTTGGTGTCTTGATACACCATGTAATGGATAAGATCTACCATTTAGGAAAAAACCTTTTTCAGGATCGATACTAAATGTACGACAACCAAATCTTGTGCTTACCTTATCAATTGTCTTATCGCCTTTAACAAGCTCTGCCACAGCAGTATATAAGTAAGGATCTTCAACGCCATCCCATAAATGAGCATTTTCTAAAACTAAGTCTACTTTTTCATCAGCTTTTAAGAAAGAAACAACATTTCCTTCATTATCTAAAATAGTATAGTTAACACTTACTCCATCAACCTTATTAGTTATATAAGTTTCAATTTCTACATTCCACTTGCCATCATTTAAAGTTGGTGTAACTTTAATGCCTGGAGCGCCAAAGTAATCTAAATCAAAGTGTGTTTTTTCGACTCTAATAATTTTTACATCACGATATAAGCCACCATAGAAAGTAAAGTCAGCTTTTTGTGGATATACTCTATCATTAACTGAGTTATCAATTTCAACCACTACTAAGTTTTCATCAGCTAAGTCATCACTAATATTGACTCTAAATGTAGAATAGCCACCATCATGGTGAGCTAATTTTTTACCATTTAGATAAACATTAGCTGAAGCATTAGCACCTTCAAATTGTAGATAATATAATTTATCAGAGTCATCTTGTCCTTCTGTTAATTCAGATCTAGTAAAAGACTTTGCATAATAACAAGTTCCTCTATAATAATCATTGCCACCATCTTGGCCATCAATTGCGTTCCAAGTATGTGGTAGATTTACAAAATACCAATCCTTTGGCATTTCAGTAGGCACTTCTTTAGCTTGCTTACTAAATGCCCATTTAAAATTAAAATCAAATAATTCGCGCATAAATCTCCTTTATATCAAAATATATCCATCATCATCTGCCTTGATGGGAATGACGATTAATAAATCAATTATGGTCATGGCAATAGGGAAACCGGTCCAAAATAAGACTAGATATAAGATAAATAATCCATATTGTTTAGACATAAATCGATGTCCCCCACACCAACCAAGAAAGAGTGCAACCAAAAGATAAGTACTACGTTTTACTTTTACAGGTTGCCTTTTTTCTCTTAGGGCAAATAAATAATCAATTCCTCTTACAAAAATATTACTTTTCTTTTGTGCACTCATATTTTAAATTATGCTTCCTTTACAGTATTTTTCTTAATTTCAGCAATCTTATCTTGGATTTCAGCCATGAATTCCTTAGTTAAAGGATAGAACTTCATAGCGATTAAGTTACAAATTAAACCAAGAATAATCACGCCATAAGCTAAGAACAATGTTACATTTCTAAGTTCTACACTATATGCTGTATTAACATCTGGTAAAGCATCCTTAAAGCCAATTGCGGCAAACATAATACCAGCAATCATTGGTGCAAATGAAGAAATTAGTTTATCAACAAGTGAGAATAAAGTTCCCATTAAACCTGGAACATACTTACCAGATCTATATACTTCATAATCTGCACAATCGGCAGTCATAGGAATAACAATGTTTGATGAAATACCATTGAAACCAGTATAAGCGATAGTTAATACAACATAAGCGATTGTAAAGAAGCTCCATTGTAAGCCACCATTTGCGTTACACATGCTTGTTGGATCGCCAAATATCCATAAAAGAATATATAGAACATTAATAATAATGCCACCAACAGAACCAACAATCATCGCTTTTCTTTGGCCAAGTTTTGTAGCGATACCACCAACACAGAAAATCAATAGAATTAAACCAGGAACATTACAAATACCACTCATTGTACCCTGCATTGAATAGTTTCCAACAAGTACCGCAAATAAAACAAGCGTAACTGTAGAAGTCTTAGCAGATAAAGCTAGTTTATCAGTAGAAGCAGCAACAATAAGCATTTGAATAGCTTTGTTGCCCTTTAAAGTTTCCCAATAGTCTTTTAGACCAACTTTTTGAACAACACCTGTTCCAAAGAATTCTTGTCTATCTTTTGGAGCGATACAGAAAATAGCGATACAAGTAAGCACAAATGAACTAATTGCTGTAATTAACCACAATTCATGGAAAACACCTTCACAAGCCATAGTTCCATATTTTGCGCCTAATTTAGCAGTTAAAAGTGCAAGTACTGTAAATAAAACTACATTATAGATACCATCAAATACAGCGAATAATGGTCTTTGTTTAGGATCGTTTGTTAAACATGTTTGTGCAGACTTAGTACATACACATTGGAAAGTATAACCAACGTAGTAAATAGCCGCTACTACAATAAAGAACGCAAAACGAATAGAAGTATTTTCTGGTAATTTTTGCGTTACATGGAACAAGATAAAACTTGAAACACAAAGAATTAAATTACCAATTAACATAAATGGTCTATTCTTACCAAATTTGCCATTTGTCTTATCAACAACATAGCCAACAAATGGGTCAGTTACACCATCCCAAATTCTCATCATCATTGAAAAACTTGAAGCTGTTACAACAGCTACACCAACTATACCTGTTAAGAAATATGCAACATAATTCATCATGAACATATAGAAATTTGTTGCAGTATTGTTAAAGGCAAAGCCCCCAATACGCCAAAGCGGTACTCTATGAATGCCGTTTTCGCCATAGTATTTTTTACTATCAGTCATATTTGTCCTCTTTCTTTTTGGTTAGATCAGGCCTATATCTAACACCTATATTAAAAGTGTACTTTGTTTTAATTTGCACAAGGTAGTATAATTTCTTTATAAATTTGTAAAATTTTTAGGTTTTAGCCAATTTCTTAGAAAGGGCTTACATACATGGAACAAAAAATACAATTTGAACTAGATTTATTAAAAGAATATCTTCTAAAGTTTAATATCGAAACAACTACCTTTACCGCAAAAACACTTAACACTAAACAAGAATACACTAAAAGTATTTTTTCTTTTTTCTTTAAAAAAGAATCATTTGAAAGATATTTAGCGCATATCATATCAACATATGATAGAAACACTTTATACTTATTAACTAGTAATATTTTTTGTGAATACTATTTATTTTTTATGCCAGATACAGAAGTAACCTTCATCTCAATTGGACCATTTACCACAAAAACAATTACTGAAGCAGCTATAAAAAAGAAAATGGAATACTATAAAGTACCAAATGAAAAATATGAAAGCTTACTAAACTATTATGGAACAATAAAATATATACAAGATCCATCAATCATTCATACCCTAGTTACCTGTTTCTATTCTCATGTTCAAGATAACAAACAATATAACTTTAAAGAACTAGACATGGATAGTTTTAATGACTACTATGAAAAGCCTGAAATAAAAGATGAAAACAATCCTATCTTTAATATGAACTTATTAAGCCAAAGATATGAACTTGAAAACAGCTTATTATCAGCAGTTGCCAAAGGCGATTTACATAATGCCGAAATATTGTTTTCTCGTTTTGTATCTTCGGTAACACCCCAAAATAGAGCAGAAAACCCTATAAGAAATAGAAAAAACTATACAATCATCTTAAATACCCTATTTAGAAAAGCAGCTGAAAAAGGAAAAGTACACCCTCTTCATATAGATGAGTTATCTAGTAAGATTGCCTATAGAATAGAAGAATGCAAATCAATGGACGAATTAAATATGTTAAGACTAGAGATGGTAAGAAAATATTGTATGTTAGTAAGAGAACATAGGATTGATGAACAACACTCTACTTTAATTCAACATACAATAATGATAATTAATTATGACTATACTGCCAATTTAAATCTAAAAACGATAGCCCAGAAATTAAACGTCAACGCTAGTTATTTATCAACATTATTTAAACAAGAAACAAATGAAACTTTAACTGAATATGTAACTAGAAAAAGAATGGAATACGCAACTCTTTTATTAAATAATTCAGATTTACCAATATCAGAAATAGCAGCCTTTTGTGGTATAAACGATATTCAATACTTCTCTAAAACATTTAAAAAAGTAGTAGGTCACACTCCAAGCGAATATAAAAAACTTGTAAGATTAACACCCATTATGTAAGATGACAATAATTAGTCTTTTTAATGTAGCTGCTACACTAATTTGTAACAAAGAATCTTCATTAGTGGTTTTATGTTGATTAAATAATATAAGCACCACTATCAGCTATAGGAACTTTCATTTCTAATGTAGTTGTTGTAAACAATACAATAATTTACCCAATTGTAATATTTAATTTTGTAGTAATGAAACAAATGATATTTAAAGTTTTATTTCCATATTATATTTAATAAAAAAGAACTAGTGAATAG
>CAVBAX010000047.1:0-9538 GCA_963593105.1 Candidatus Methanomethylophilaceae archaeon
CAGCTACTCCATATCCACAAAAACTACCAGTAGTGTCTTTAGATTTTTCTTGTAAGTTATTCAAATTTTTTTGTTCAAAATAAAAATTCCTAATTTACACAACCTACATATTAAACTTTTTTATCTTATCATTATGATAAGATAAACGATAAGATAAATATTCTTGATAAACAAATCTGAACCAACAATACACAGACGCTTAGATAAACTATGTAACTTAAACTATATTAAAAGAACTGGCTCAAGAAAAAGTGGCTTTTGGGAAGTTTTGATTTAAGCTAATTATATTGTTTTCATTGACTCAAGTATTGATATTTGATAACATTATTAGGCAGTTTAGTGACGCATGTAAAGTTATTTAGAAGCGCGTTAATAGCCTACAGGGAATATAAGTAGCCTAGCGTTTATGGGTGAACATTGCATATTAACACATCTAGATGATGATTTACACCTCTAACTGATTGTCTACAGGAGGAAAAAAATGGCAAGAAACACAGGACCAGTATGGCGTATATCTCGTCGTCTTAATTTCTCAATCCTAGAAACAGGTGAAGAATTAAGCAAGAGACCTTATATCCCAGGTCAGCACGGTAGTGCATCAAAGAGAATTAAGCTTTCAAACTATGGCTTACAACAAGCTGAAAAACAAAAGATTAGAAATCTTTATGGTTTAAACGAAAAGCAATTCTACAACACTTATTTAAGAGCTAGTAAGATGGAAGGTGTTACAGGTACTAACTTACTTGTATTATTAGAATCAAGATTAGATAACCTTGTATACCGTATGGGCTTTGCAAGAACTAGACGTGGTGCTAGACAACTTGTAAACCATGGCCATATCTTAGTAAACGGAAAGAAAGTTGATATCGCAAGTGCAAGAGTTATGCCTGGATCAACTATTGAAGTAAAGGAATCTTCTAGAAACATGGCTAGTATCGCTGATGCTTTAGAAGCAACTGTATCATTCAAGGATTTCGTTGAAGTTGATAAAGAAAACAAAAAAGGTAAATTCGTAAGACTTCCTGAAAGAAAAGAACTTAACCAAGAAGTTAAAGAATTACTTGTTGTCGAATTCTACTCAAGATAATAGGTTTGATAAAGAAGGCATTAGCCTTCTTTTCTTATACCTAAGACTTAGTTCCCATCATTTTCAATACTTTTTGTAAACACCAATATACTTTAATAAAGATTCTAACTAAATCTTTTTACAAGTTCACTTGATTATAAAAGATATTATGATCCACTTAAAAAGTCAGATTTCTCTGACTATAGTTTATTATATTTAGTACTATTTCCATAAGCTTTATCAACTGGATATTTAGTACTATTGAGCTTATTTTTTTCGATTAGTATTTCATCTAAATCAAGATTACAAGCATCAGCCATCATCACACAATATGATAAGACATCAGCTAATTCTTCTTTGATTTTATCAGTCTTATTTGTATAACTTATATCAGCTCCAGACCATTGAAACACCTCAAGAAGTTCACTTGCTTCTAGTGATATAGAAATAGCTAAATCCTTGGGATTATGAAATTGTTTCCAATTCCTATCATCTCTAAATTTCAACAATTCATCAATTGTTTCCTTTTTGATTTCCATTAAAGATTTATTCCATTTCCTTTTTAATGATTTGGCTTATTTGATCAATACACTCATTTAAATCATCATTGACAATATGATACTTATAAACCTTGCCACTTTCTATTTCCTTAGCAGCAGCATCAATTCTTTTATCGATGGTTTCTTGTTTTTCAGTTCCCCTACCATTTAAACGCTTCTTTAAATCATCAACACTAGGAGGTGTCACAAAAATGCTTATACAATCTTTCACTTTTTCAATAACTTGTAAACCACCTTGAACATCAATTTCTAAAACAACATTCTTTCCTTCATTTCTTTTTTTATCAACATATTCACTTGGTGTTCCATAATAATTTTCAACATACTTAGCATGTTCTAGAAACTTATCTTCTTTAATCGCCTTAACAAAGCTTTCCTCATCCACAAAGAAATAATCCTTGCCATCTTTTTCACCAGGTCTAGGTTTTCTTGTGGTCATAGAAACCGAAAACACTAAGTTTAATTCATCTTTTTTTAATAATTCACGTAGTATTGAGCTCTTGCCTACACCGCTTGGCCCACTATATATAATAAGTAATCCTTTTTTCATATTAAACCTATTTTACTACTAAAAAAAATAAATAAAAGTATAATTAAAACATGGCAATTGATGGAATTATTTTAAGCAAAGTAAAAGATGATTTGTGCACTCATCTTCCAATTCGAATTAATAAAATAAATTCTACTTCTAATACCGAAGTAGTCTTTAATGTACACGCAGATAAAATAAGAACTAACCTTGTTATTTCTTTACATAGTGTCTATAATCACATTTCTTTATCAAACGAAAACTATAGCGACTTTGAAGAACCATCTACTTTTGTGATGGTACTTAGAAAACATATTACCAATGGCATTATCACATCTATTATTCAAAATGAGTACGATAGATACTTGCTTTTAAACATTAGAGCACTAAATGAACTATATGATGAAAAAGAATATATCTTAAGTGTTGAATTAATGGGAAAGTATGCCAATCTTATTTTGATTGATAAACAAACCAATAAAATAATTGACGCTCTAAAAAAGATACCACCTTATTTAAACAACAAAAGAACAATACTACAAGGTGCTATTTTTGAAATACCTGAATCACAAAATAAACTAGATCCATATAACAATTTCAATATCAACTTTGAAGAATCTTTAGTTAAACAAATACAAGGTTTCTCTAAACAATTAGAAGAAGAAATCAGATTTAGATTAGCTAATAATCAAAAATACGAAGATATCATTAACCAAATAAAGAATTCTAATTCCCTATATATTTCAAGTAACAATGATTATCATATTATTCCTTTAACTTATTTAAATTTGCCATATAAACAAGTAGATATTAAAAAAGGATTTGATCTTTTATACTACAAAGCCAACGAAAAAGAAAGAATAAAAATCGTTACTGAAGATATCTATAAATTCATCAAAAGACAAATTAAACACTTTGACAATAAAATTATCAAACTTAAACAAAGTCTAATTGAAAGTGAAAACCTAGATGAAGATAGAATCAATGGTGAACTTTTATATACTTACTCAAATCTTGAATCAAAAGGTTTAAATAAAATAGATATACAAGATTATGATGGTAATAACAAAACCATCAAATTAGATCCAAAACTATCTGTTAAACAAAACGCTAATAAATACTTTACAGCGTATACCAAAAAAAGAAAAGGTAAAGTATATATTGAGGAGCAGCTTGAAATCGCAAATAGAGAGTTTGAATACTTTGATGCCCTAAAAGAACAACTTGAAATCGCCACATATTTAGACGCTCTTCAAATAAAAGAAGAACTAATTAAATATGGCTATATCAGAAAGAAAACTAATAAACAAAAGAAAAACAAAAAAATTAACTTATATCAAGTTAAATACAAAGGCGCAACCATCACCTTTGGCAAGAATAATACTCAAAATGATTATTTATCTTTTGACTACGGCAAACCAAACAATATGTGGTTTCATGCCAAAGACTTTCATGGTGCTCATCTTATTGTTGACAATGATAAACCAGATGAAGATGTACTTAGAATGTGTGCTAATCTAGCCGCCTATTTTTCAAGTGGCAGAATGTCTAATAGCGTTCCTGTAAATTATTGTCTTGTTAAAAACCTAAAGAAAGTAAAAGGAGCCAAAGCAGGTTTTGTGACCATTAAAAACTACAAAACCATCTACATTGACCCCTATTTAGATGAATCAATTGAAATTAAAGCTATTTAATATTTAATAGCTTTTTAAATTCAAGCGCACTACTTCTAAGTTTATTTTCCAATACATAGTGATAAACAATATTTAAAATACCAGCCAAAATAATGACACTATAAGATAACAAGAATAAGAAAATTTGTTGACTATCAGGATCGTTTTGAACTGTATTAACATTTTCGTATTTTGAATCAAAATCATAAGTATTAGCGCTTCTTTTTCTTAATACCACAAAGTTGCCATCTTTTTTTGTCATAAAGCTAACACTATCACTAGACCAAGTAGTTTTACATTTTACAATATCACCATTATCATCTAAACGATACACTGTATAAATATAATTAGAATCCATATTACTAGGCTTTATAGAATAAACAAGGCAACCACTTTGAAAAGACTTAAGCATATTAAGTGAATAATCAACACTAAAATAATCAACAACCTCAAAACCATAGGCTGCTCCTATTTCTTGTAAAGTATTTTTACTTTTACCATTGATACTTGAAACATGAACATAATAAGTATCTTTAAACAATAAACTAGAATTTTCATTTATCAATTCATTTAAAGCCAAACCAGATACTGATAAATCAATATCATTTCCAATAACGATATAATTGGTATTTTCTCTATTTATTTGTAAGATGATATTATCTATTACCCTTAAATCAGAAGCGGAAATATCATAATCGATCAAGTCAATATTTTCAACAATTGTTTGTAGCTCTTTTAAATCATATGTCCCATTATTTTGGTAAGATTCTATATTTTTTTGAATTAAATAATCAATATTTTCTCTAATTTCTTTTAGCTTTGAAGAAACCTCAATAGTAACAGTAGTATTTAAGCCACAATATGAAATAGTAATTTCTTGGCTTCCTTCTAGTAGCGATTGAAATCCTGTTATCATACTGGAAGTAATAGGAATACTCTTACTACCAAAGCCATATTTAACTTTTAAAGTAGCATTCCTTAAATTAATAGACTTACCTAGCTCAACAGTAGTGTTTTCAAAACTAGAAACTTCAATACTTTTAATTTCCTTATAAACAGCCTTATTATTATCATACTTTTCAAACTCATAGCCATCTTTATTTGGTCTTATTTCAATAGCCCCACTATCCACAAGATAGTTTAATTCAATACTAGTCTTGCCATTAAAAGTTCCGCCATCAAAATCATATATAATAGACTCTAATACATTTTCATGCATCTTATCTTTATTTAGCACAAGATCAATTGCGTCCTTACTGATATAGGCAACTTGACTATCAAAGTCATATTCATAATCACTATTTTCACTAAAATCTAGTTGTATCTTATAACTATTTTCACTTTCCGATAGAATAATAAAAGAATAATTATTCAAATCATATAAACGATATTTGATATCACTCAAGCCTTCATCATTATAGAAAGTTATACGATCTAAACTATAAGTTATACCTAGACAATAACTATTTAAATCCTTATTGCCAAGTGCTAAATCCAAACTAAAATACTTAGCCGCCACTTCTTCACCATAATAAGCATTATTTGTATTATTCAGATTATAACCTGATAACTTATCACCTAAAAAACTGCCAGCATAATCAGCACTATTAATATTGCCATTATGATTTGAAAGAATATATTTATCAAAAGTATAGACAGAATTTGAAATAGAATTATATTTGTCTTTATTTCTTTCTATATCATTATCATAAGCATTATTTAAAAACACATCTTGTTTAGTATAGGCCTTGTAGTTTTTTCCACTAGCACTATCTAACATTGAAATAGACAAAGTATTTAAAGCATTGGTGCCATATATATATTGATAAATAAAAAAGCTATCTAATTCACCATAATATTCAGACCTATTAACCACATCATTAGCGCCATCATTTACTTTGTCATCATAATAATCTAATTTATTTTCAATCTTTAATGTATCTGAAAAGTAATTATTTATTTCTTCATATGAATAATTAGTTAAAGACCTAAAAGGTAAATACATATAATAATTAAAATAAGGACTATCATAATTAATTGAATTTTCATATGTTCCATTACTATAATCATCTATCATCGAAATAAAACTATCATAAAAATAATGGCCATCATAACTATAATAATCAGTATCTGTATTCATATAATCAGGAGCATAATCAATAATATTACTATCACTGTAAAAATCACTGTTTAATTGAGTTTTTATCAAATGAGTTAAGTAACCATCATTATTACGATATAAAGAAATTCTAAGATTTAAAGAATTTATTGGATGTAACGATAACGAATCAAAACTAGTAGAACCAAAATCCCCGCCATAGACAAAATAAACATTATTCCCATTTTGGCCAATGTAAGCTCCATCTACTCCATAACAACCATTAATAGAACTACTAGCGTTTCTAATAGTTGATCTATAGCCAACATTTAAGCTACATGACTCATTAGTTTTAAACTCAACAATACCATATTCCATTTTTAAAACCGTATCATTTTCATATAAGACTAAATTGTCATATTCATCAATATGTTGATTATAAAAAGAATTGGCACTTGTATATGTTTGAAAAGTTTCGATTATTTCACCAGTGCTATCATCAACTACTTTATATTCATCTTCTCCATATACATTAAAAGCTGCGATTACACAAATCACAGCTACTGTTAATATCGTGTTTAATAATCTTTTATTTTTTTTCACCACTAAATTTTACAATAATGCTTAAAAAATATACAATGTCATGAAATTTTTAAAATTGAATTCGCCTATTGGAACATCCTTCCTTAAGGCAATTTGTTTCTTATTATCCATAATAACAAGTCTTTCAATATCAACATCTAATACATCTTTTAACATCTTAAAGTTTTGGATAAAAGTTAAACGTGAATCAAAAATCACTTCAAACGTTTTATTATCTTTAACAATAATAAATCGCAAAATTATCCTATTCATACCTTAAGTATCCTTCCTTTATTTCCTTTGAATAAATAGCCAAAACCATCTTCTATATCGTTTTTCTCATCAAAATAGAACAATCTTTGTTTAAACAAACCACTACCAAGCCACAATATAGAATCATATATATCATTCTTTAAACTAACTTGATAAAAAGACACATCAACATTATCTAAGTCTTTAAAATTTTCACCATATTTAGCTAACATATCTTCATCATAACCTGTAATTAATAGCCTTTGATTACCAGAAACAAATACCTTGCTTCTTTCTAAAAGATCATAGCCTATAAACCCCTGCTCTATTTCAGGTTTAAAACTAGTAGGTATATAATCCATAAATCCTTGATATATTGGCTCTTCAAATTTGATGTTTTCAATCAAACAAGGGATAAAACCAACTAGATTTTCAGCTTGATAATATGATTTATTTAAATCAACAGGAGTACATGAAAAGATATTTAATAAATCTTGCTTATCTTTATATTCAATAATTAATTTATGATCAAAAGAATTTAATAATCTAAAATTAATCATTGATTGACTACTTATACAAATAAGATTAATATTTGATACATCTTTTCTTTTTAATAAAGAAATTAATACCATATTTATATCTTCAATATATGCAGAAAGAGGGCTATAATCCTCTATTACCAAAGTAATATCATCTCTTGTTTTTAACAACTTCTTAAATAAATAATTAATATCATCAACTTGCTCATAAACTAAAGAATCACTTATATGTTTTCCTACATATTTTTTTGACCCAATAACAATTGTCTTATTATTGACTTGATTTAAGATATTGAAAATTTCTTGTTTTCTACTTGAACAAACAAAGATATTATCCTTACCATTTAGCGCCAAAATACCTTTAGTATTATGTAGATAATCATCTATTTCACCAAAGATTATATTATTACTCTTATATTTATATTTGTTCTTCAATAAATCAATCAATAAACTAGCTGGTTTTTTAAAATCTAAAGTTGAAATATTAATATTTAAATCTTCAGTTGTCTTAATAATTCTATTAGTCACATATGAAGCTATAGATTCCTTATTATTTTGTTTATAGACCCTTTTAGTTAAAACCTTTAATTGATTATCAAGTAAAGAAACTTCATAATCATCTTTATTATGAATATCTTTTTTACTATAGAAACACTTAGCTAGAGTTAATTTGTCATCAACACTTAAATAAAACTTACCAGGTTCATTTATATAGGCCGCATCCTTTTGTTTAATGATGTCATTAGAATCTTTCTCACTCAATACCTTTAAGGCAATCTTAAAATGCGAATTAGACCATATCTCATCATCAATAGCTCCACTTGGTCGTTGAGTTGCGAGTAATAAATGTAAGCCTAAACTTCTTCCAATTCTTGAAAAAGATACAAGCTCCTTAATAATTGTTGGATTTTCTTTTTTAAGTTCCGCAAATTCATCAACCACAATTAATAAATGAGCAATTTTTGGTAGTTTGTATAAACTATAATCATTATCTAAATAATCATCCAACGACATAATTGAAGTCATTGTCTTTTTAGATAATTCTTTAAATAACTTTTGTCTTCTTTTACATTCTGAATCAATAGAAACAATTAGTCTTTCAAATGCTGATTGCTCTAAGTTATCAATAGAACCAATAATATGTGGCAAACAATTATTATTAAAAGACAAAGACTCTTTAATGCCACCACCCTTATAATCAATTAAAATAATATTTAAATAATCAGGTCTATATCTTATACAAAGTGATAATAATAAAGAAATAATAAGTTCTGACTTGCCTGAACCGGTTGAACCACCAATCAAACCATGAGGACCCTGCCCTTTTTCATGTAAATCAAATAATAATAACTCTTTTTCACTAAAGGCAAAGTCCGCTCTTAAGCCAACTTGAGGACTTAAATAATTAGTCTTTATATCAAATTCTTTAAATGCATCAGAGAAGTTCATATCCTTTTTCTTATCATCAACTTTTTGATAATTAGCCAAGACATCACTTTCTTGTTTAAAAGATATTTGATCCTTATTATAAGTAAACTCTATTTTTTCTTTTGTATGTATTATTCCTGTTTTATTAAACTCAATTACCAGTTCACTATCTTTATAAATATCATTTATATCATCCACAAAATATAAAACACAAATATTAGGATTAGTAAACTTATAATCAATCTTATCTTTGATAAATAAAATTAATGGTTTATCAACAATCGAATTATTCAATTCATGCAACTCACTTAATGAATTAAAGGTTAACCTAGTATTATCTCTAATGATTTGAGGAATATTGAAAAAATCATTAAAGTCATCTAAATTCTCGCTACAAATGCCAATATAGAAATCTTCATAATGATTCTTATAAGAAAGCTCTAAAATAAATCTTTTTATAAAGTAGACATTATCATCTGAAACAAAACTTATTAAATGATAATTTTTTAAATCTAGAAAATAAGGATAATTCTCAATATGTTTTAAAGTATATTTAATTCGATTAAGATTTTCATTTATATCATCATCTAAACAAGTTTTATATTTAAGATCCTTACCATATTCAATATGACCGATACTTAAATTAAGAAACATAGGACTCTTATTAGTGATATAAAACAATTTATCTTCATTGATAAACCCCTTAAAGAAATAAGTCTCTCTTTCCTTAATTGTTTCTTCAATGTTTTTTTCAAGCTTATTTTTATAATCAAGTAAATAATTTAAATAATTAGATTTTTGATTATCGATT
>CAVBAX010000048.1:0-9515 GCA_963593105.1 Candidatus Methanomethylophilaceae archaeon
TTGTTAAGTTTTACATATTCCATAAATTTACCCTTTCTGAATTGATCTAAATCAATTTACAAGAATAGAATAAAACCCGAGAGTAGGTCACGGTCAATAGTTTTTTTTACTTTTAATAAAAAAACTTGCACATAGGAATAAATTAAATAATCTGGCCGTAAGCTACTTTTATGTTTTAAAATAATCATAGAGGTAACAACCATGTCTAAAGAACTATATTCAATGAAAGAAACATGCAATAAAACAGGTTTAACATATGATACATTGAAGTTTTATTGTAATGAAGGATTAATACCTAATGTAAAAAGAAATAGCAGCAATTATCGAGTATTTGATGATAAAGATATTGAATGGATTAAAAGTTTAACATGTCTAAAAAAATGTGATATGAGCATTAATGAAATGAAAGAATATTTAGATTTATGTCTTAAAGGTGAAAAAAGTATTCATGATAGACAAGATATCTTAAATTTAAAACTAAAAGAATTAGAGACAAAGAAAAAAGAAATAGATGAAGCTATTGATTTTATTAATTGGAAACAAAACTTTTATCAAGATGTATTAGATGGAAAAGTTAAATACTATAGTAATCTTATAAAATGATTAAACGCTCACAAATGTGAGCGTCATTTTTAAATATATAAGCTTAAAGCTACCCTATTTCTTTCTTTATCAATTTCATAGACATACACATCAATAATATCGCCTACTTCAAGATAATCATAAGGGCTAACATTTCTTTGTTTATTAGTAATTTTTGATTTATGTACTAAGCCATCATCATGAAGACCAATATCAACAAAGGCACCAAAGTCAACAACATTTCTTACAACACCTTGTAGCTTTTGACCAACATATAAATTATTGATATCTAAAATATCAGACTTAAGAATAGGACCTTCATAATCATCACGATAATCTCTTAATGGTTCTGATAAGTTCTTAATAATATCAGAAACAGTATAAACATCACTTTCATATTCTAAAGCTAATGCCTTTACATCTTCTTTTTCTAAAGCTTCTTTTAACTCTTTTGAACCTAACTTTAAATCAGGATATTTCTTTAAAATACCCTTAGCTAATTTGTAACTTTCAGGATGAATAGAAGTAACATCTAATGGTTCTTTACCATCTTTAATTCTTAAGAAACCAGCAGCTTGTTCAAAAGCTTTAGCACCAATCTTATTAACTTTTTTAATTTCAGATCTTGAATTAAATAAACCGTTAGTATTCCTATAATTTACGATCTCATTGGCACTAGACTTATTTAAACCTGATACATGTTCAAGTAATTCTTTAGAGGCAGTATTTATATCAACACCTACTCTATTAACAGTTTTAAGTACAGTAAAATCTAGTTTTTCATCTAATTGCTTAGCAGGTAAATCGTGTTGATATTGACCTACACCAATTGATTTAGGATCAATCTTAATAAGTTCAGCTAAAGGGTCTAAGACTCTTCTAGCAATTGATACTGCTGATCTTTCTTCAACATGTAAATCAGGAAATTCACTTCTAGCATTTTCACTTGCAGAATAAACAGAAGCACCAGCCTCAGATACCAATGTATATTTAACATCTAGGTTATTGTTTCTAACAACATCAGCCACAAAGCTTTCCGATTCTCTGCTTGCTGTACCATTACCAATAGCGATTAAATTTACATTGTATTGATTAATAAGCTTTAAAACAATAGCTTCAGCTTCTTTAACTTTCTTTACTGGCTCATGTGGAAAAATTTTATCGATATGCAATAGTTTGCCAGTTGAATCAAGCACCGCTAGTTTGCAACCAGTTCTAAAGGCAGGATCAAAGCCCATGATACAATTAACACTAACTGGAGCTTGTAATAGTAAATGTTCTAGATTATCCGCAAATACTTCAATTGATTTATTAGAAGCTCTTTCAAATAAAAAAGACCATACTTCATTTTCTACACTTGGTAAAGCTAATCTATCTAAACCATCAACAACCGCATCATATACAATATCACTACATATTGAATCTCTATCTTTTGATAATCCTCTATAACAATACTTATATAGATATTCCTTATCATATTCAAAAGAAATAGTGATTACCTTTTCTTTTACAGCTCTATTAATAGCCATAATACGATGATCTTCAATATACTTTAGTTTTTCTTGATAATCATAGTATTTTTGATAGACTTTCTTTTCATCTTTAGCATCTTTTTTAATCTTACACACAATGAAAGAATAATTAGTTAATGAATCAGTAATCTTTTCTCTAAACTTAGGATCATCGCTCACTTTTTCAGCAATTATATCCTTAGCCCCCTGAATTGCCTCTTCAACCGTTTTTACTTCATCATTTAGATATTTATTAGCTTCATTTTCTAGACTTCCTTTATAAGGAAAACCTAGCATAAAATTGCATAATGGTTCTAGACCTTTTCTAATAGCTTCAGATGCTCTTGTCTTTTTCTTTTGTTTATAAGGACGATAAATATCTTCTACTTCTTTTAGTTTTGTACAAGCCAATACCGCATTCTTAATGTCTTCGGTTAATTTGCCTTGAGTTTCAATAATTCTTAAAACATCTTGTTTTCTCTCTTCAAGATTTTGTTGATATTGATATTCCTTTTCAATCGCAAAGATTTGTTCCTCATCAAGATTTCCAGTTACTTCTTTTCTATATCTAGCAATAAAAGGAACAGTAGCACCTTGTTCTAACAAATCTAGTGCAGCCTTAACTTGACTATCTTTTACCTTTAAACTAGATGCAACATAATTTATTAAATCCATACTAAACACCTCGCTAGATAATTCTAACAGTTATAAAAATAAATACCATTCTTGACTTTTAAAAAAGTTGTATGCGGCTACATACAACTTATTTTTTAAATATATCAGTTTGAGCTAAAGCCTTTGTAAGAAAATAGCCAAGTATAACCGCAATTATTTCACCAAGAGCTACCCAAGCACCATTGATTATTGTTCCAAGCAGGAAATTATCTGGCATAAATAAATAGCCAAGTTCCGCCCCCACAAAGAAGAAATTAAAAATAACTGGCATCAACATCGCTACAACCGGAATATTTTTAATCTTAATATCCTTAGTCTTATAAGTACAATATGCCGCTAAAAATGTTGCAAGTGTACCAACAATCGCATCAATATAACCAGTTGGATTAACGCCCATAATTGCGCCAATTATGTTGCTTAGAAAGCAACCAAGTGTAACACCTGTTATACTTGGTGCATAGATAAGCGGCAACATAGTTAAGCTTTCAGAAATTCTTACTTGCATATTACCATAAGATATTGGTGCTAATACAAGTGTTAATACTGTATAAATAGCGCCAATCATTGCCACCTTCGTGAAAGTTTTTGTTTTCATTAAATATATTCTCCTTATTTTAGTTAACGAGAGGTAGCCGCTACTCTCGATCGATAAACGACATAAACTATTGTATAAGAATGAAAATATTTTTCAATATAAAATTATTGTTTCTATTCAACAGATTTTAATGATTCAACCATTTCAATTTGTCTTAATGGTTTCTTAGTTTTAAACAAAACAATCAAAGTGAAAATAAAAGTAATCACAAAAGAAATAAAATAAGAAAACATAGAAATATTCATGCCAAACATAATCATATCCATATTAATTACATTCATGACAAAATGATGTTCGATTAAGCCTAGTGGAAAACCAATAATACCACCTATCACACTTAGTATCATTATTTCTTTAAAGATATAAGAATCTACTTCTTTTGGCCTAAAACCCAACACCTTTAATGTGGCAATTTCTCTAGTTCTTTCTGATACATTAACTTGAGTTAAATTAAATAAAACAACAAAAGCTAAAGAGCCAGCTGCTAGAATAATAACTAAAATAATAAAATCTAAAGCTTTAATCATTGTCTCAAATTGTTCTACTAAAGCCAAAAAATCACTGGTACTAGAATAGTCTTCAAGCTTTTTAATATCACTTTCTAAAGAAGAACTATCAATAGTTTTGATTGCGATACTGGTATTGTGAACATTTGTATTTGTGATAGTTTCATAATAATCACTAGACATAAATAAGTAATGTTGGAAATACATCTCACAAATATCAGCTATTTCTACGTTATATAAGACACCATTTTTATCTTCAATAGTGATCATATCGCCTTTTTTAAGATTATTGTTTTTGGCATATTTTTCAGAAATTATTACCCCATTATTTTTAATATTTAAAATAGTCTTTTTATCGGTTTTTCTAAGATTCAATATTTCTAAGGCATTGCCAGCATCAATCACCTCAACATTAATGCCATCTAATTCTTCATCATCTTTAGAAACTGAACTTGTATATGACATAAAAGGAATCACTAATGTGTTATTCGAATCTTCTTTTAATACCTCAATATTAGAATCAAGATGATAATCATTTTCTAGTTTTATTTCATAATCATAATTAAAAATATTACCATATTGTATTTGCACAATATCTTTGACCGAATCCTTTATACCAAAACCAACCACAAGTAATCCCGTGCAACCTGCTACGCCAATAATCGTCATAAAAAATCTAGATTTATATCTAATTAAATTACGAGCAGTAATCTTAGATGTAAAAGATAGATTGTCCCAAATAAAAGGAATCTTTTCAATAAGAGTTGGTTTACTAACTTTAGGTGCTTTAGGTCTAAGCAAACACGCAGGAACCTCATTTAAATCTTTTTTAGCCACTAGATAAGTCACAAACATCATCAATAAAGAAAACGCAAAGAAACAAATTAATACATAAACAATTGGATAAGATAGCTTCATATCAGGAAGCAGATACATTAACTTCCAAGCATTATAAATAACTGTTGGAAATATTAACTGGCCTAGAACAATTCCAATAATAGAACCAACAACACTTGCTAAAAATGCGTAAGTAACATATTTACCTATTACTTGTTTTTTACTATAGCCTAGCGCTCTAAAAATACCAATTTGTCCTCTTTGTTCATCAACAAGACGAGTCATAGTTGTCATACATACAAGAGCTGCAACTAGATAAAATAACAATGGAAAACTATAACCAATCGCACTCATTTGTTTAACAGTGGCCTTAAACATATAAGAAGAATAATGTGAATCTCTATCAAGTATTGTCCAAGTAGCATTTGGTAAATCAATTATAGTTTGTTCAGCTTTTTTGATCTCTGCCTCAGCTTTTTCAATTTCGTCATTAAACTTTAAAACAGCATTATTATATTCTTGCAAGCCATCTTCATATTGTCTTTGACCAACACTAATTTGATAGTTTAAAGAAGCAACCTTACCTTTATAAGTAGCTAAAGTTTCATTTGCCTCATCAATTGTTTTTTGAAGTATTGCAAGCTCATAAATATTATCGGTTGAATGAATAAACGAATCTAGTCCAGCACCAATATAAGTCAAAATCTTTTTAACATCAATATCATTAAAATTTTCTATTTCTTGTCTTACTTGTTCATCGCTTACACCAAGTTCTGCTTTTCTAGAATCTAATGTTTTTTGATAAGAATTAATTGTAGAATCAATTTCATTAATAGCTGTATTTAAACTTGTGATTTGAGTTTGATAACTAACGATTTGAATATGAGCATCATCTAATTGTTGTTTAGCCTCATCTAATTGTTTTTGACCATTAGCCTTTTCTTCTTCAAATTTTTCTTTGTTTTCATTAAGTTCCAATGTAGCTTTTTCTACAACAATATCGCGATAATAAGATTGTTGTCTAAAAGCAGTGCTATTTAAATTATCTTTTAAGTTTGAAACTAAATTATCATAATCATTAGAATAAGATAATTTATCGCTTGCACCCTCTAGTGTTAAATAAATCGTCTTATATTGGCTTGATATAAAATTTGCGTTATCAACCAAAAGTGAAACATTGAGATCGGCACTTTTAAGCGTTGAAGTACCTAATATTTTAGAAGTGTAAGCTGGGCTTTGAGCAAAACCAACAATAGTAAACTCATCATTTCTAAGTGACTCATTTAACTCATCTTCATCATCTAGATAAACTTTAATAGTCTCACCTAGCTGATATGAAGTATTATTTGAAGAAGTTACAATCATTAAACATTCTTTTGAGTTTTGAGGTAGTCTTCCTTCAACCAATTTATATTTATTTACATCTCTATTTAGTTCTTCAACTCTAGCAACTATTTCTTTTTCATTTTCACCTTTAGCGTAGACATCAACAAATCTAGATGCAAATATATCTTTGACACCTTCTGTCTTTTTAATTTCTTCAATATCTTCTTTACAAAAACCATAATTTGAATAGATTTGAATATCTTGAAGATTATAATCATCATTAAAAGTGTCCATACTTTCTTGTAATATGGTAGCGCTAGACATAAGACCCATCATAAAGCCTGACCCAATAAGAACAATCAAAACAAGCGATATGAAACGCTTAGATGTTTTTTTAATCATTCTAAAAGTATCTTTTCTAAACATTAGTATTCTATGTCCTCAACATTAATTGGCTGTTTATTAATCTCAACAGATTCAATATGTCCTGATTTAACTCTAATTGTTTTATTACCCATATCTTTTAGAGCACTATTATGAGTTACAATGACAACAGTCATATTCTCTTTAAAAGCTAGATCTTGTAAAACCTTTAGCACTTGTTTACCCGTTATGTAGTCAAGGGCTCCTGTTGGTTCATCGCAAAGTAATAGTTTTGGATTTTTAGCAACCGCACGAGCAATAGCGACTCTTTGTTGTTCGCCTCCTGATAGTTGGCTAGGAAAATTATTTATTCTATTTTCTAGTCCAACCATTTTTAATACCTTTAAGGCATCAAGTGGATCTTTAGAAATTTGTAAAGCTAATTCAACATTTTCTTTAGCTGTTAGATTTTGTACAAGATTATAAAATTGAAAGACAAAACCGATATCAAATCGACGATAATCAGTTAATAACTTATCATCAGCACTTGAAATATCTTTTTCATCTACATATACCTCACCACTTGTGGCAACATCCATGCCACCTAGTATATTTAAGATAGTTGATTTACCTGCACCTGAGGCACCAAGTATTACAACAAATTCGCCTTTTTCAATATTAAAAGAAACCTTATCTAGGGCTTTGATTTCAACCTCACCCATCTTATAAACTTTTGATACTTCTTTAAACTCTATAAAACTCATATATCCTCTTTTGCCACCTCAATCATTTCATCAATATCACTATTTAGCATATAAACATAAGATCTAAAATAATTCTTACTTAATAGTTTCATCGTTTCACTGGTAAAATCATTCTTTAATAATTCTATAAATCCTGCAAGAATAGCACAAGAATAAGAAACTGCCATACTATTTATAATACTTTCACCTTTAAAAGACTTATAGTTATTCTTAATTAGATTACCAACTAAGATGGTAAACCAATCTTTTAAATCGTTAGTTAACTTATAGTCCATCATTAGTATCTTAAACTCTATGTTATATTCATTATAGATATCTATAACTTCATCTATAATATTATCAACCGCAATTAGCATTGATTCTTTATCTAAATTAAAATCTTTATTAACAGAAAAGATAGATAATTGATTACTTGTTTGATCATTTATAAGTTTTTCTAAACTCAGCAGGCAAGGCTCAACTATTTGCTTATTAATATCTTCTTTATTCCTAAAATAACGATAAAGATTGCCTACGGTCGTATGTGCTTTTTTGGCAATATCTCTAAGTGAAGCATCATCATAACCCTTTTGCAAAAATTCTTGTTTACCAGCTTCTAGTATTTGTTTTCTTAATTCTTCTTTTAGTATTTGTGCCATAAAATGAACATTTGTTCACTAAATATTGTACATAATAAAAATGGATAATCGTCATATAATTAAGTCATGTTAAAAAAGTTTAAATATTGTTTGCCCTTACTTATAGTATTGTTGCTTCTATCATCGTGTTCATCAAGCCAAAATTTTAAAGAAATTACAAGCATAGATGATATTCATGGTAAAAAAATAGGCGTTCAACTTGGATCAAGTGAAGACTTATCATTATCCCAAGTTGATGATGTTATTGTGGAACAATATAATTCGGCCTATGATGCTATACAAGCACTAATACAAGATAAGATTGATTGTGTAATCTTGAACGAAAAAACAGCATATTCTTTTGCTAAGGTAAATGAATCATTAAAAATTTTAGATGAACCATTCGGCAAAGAAACAACTGGCATATGTGTAGCTAAAAATAATACGCAAATGCTTGAAAAATTAAATACCGTTATCGAAAAACTACAAAATGATGGAACAATAGAAAAAATAATGGCTAATTACCTAAATGACTCAGATAATATTCAAAGATACATTCCTAGAAGCGATTTAGATAGAAGTAATGGTACTTTAACTGTTGCCACAAATGCTGAATTTGAGCCTTATGAATATGTTGAAAATGGTGAATATGTTGGTATTGATATGGATATTTGCCAAGTTATCGCGGATGAATTAAATATGGAACTAGTCATTGAAGATATGCAATTTGCCGCTATCATAAATGCAGTAAATTCTGGCAAAGCTGATATTGGTTGTGCAGGTATGGCTATTACTGAAGATAGACTAAAATCTATTAATTTCACCATCCCTTTATATGATGGCGCTAGTCAAGTGATAATCGTTCACGATCAATATGGTATCACTACCTCTTCTTTAGGTGAAAAACTATATGATAACTTCATTAAAGATGATAGATATGTTTCTTTAATAACAGGTTTATTAACTACTTTACAAATCACAATTGCCGCTTCTTTTATAAGCATTATAATTGGCTTGCTTATTGCCTTTATTAGATACACTCATGATAAGTTGCATATTTTGTATATTCCTGATATTTTAGCAAAGATTTATCTAACAATAATAAGAGGCACACCAAGCGTTATACAACTGTTGATAATCTATTATGTAATATTTGCCAGTGTTGATGTAAATAAAGTTATTGTAGCCATAATCGCTTTTGGTTTAAATTCAGGTGCCTATACCGCTGAAGTAATAAGATCTGGTTGGAACTCGGTTGATAATGGCCAATATGAAGCTGGTAGAAGTATGGGATTTAATTACTTTCAAACCATGAGATTTTTTATCCTACCACAAGCCTTTAAAAACATTATTCCAACACTTGGCAATGAATTAATAGTTCTTGTAAAAGAGACAGCGATTTGTGGATATATCGGCATATTTGATTTAACTAGAGCTGGCGACTTTATAAGATCTAGAACTTATGAGGCGCTATTACCACTAATTACCGTCGCCCTTATTTATTTAATAATTATTATAATTTTAACTTTAATCGTTTCCGCCATTGAAAAGAGGCTAAATAAATGACAAACAATGATGTAATAATTCATACTGAAAACTTAACTAAAACTTTTGGCAAAATCAAGGCTGTTGATGGCATTACTACAGATTTTCATTCTGGTGAAGTAACAGTAGTACTTGGACCTTCAGGATGTGGCAAATCAACGTTTCTAAGATGTCTTAATCTAATGGATAAGCCA
>CAVBAX010000049.1:0-9382 GCA_963593105.1 Candidatus Methanomethylophilaceae archaeon
AACCCTATGTATATATATAGAGCTTTTGGGGAAATCTATGTTTTTTTATGTGTTTTTCCCAAAAGTTCTATATTTTTGTTTATTTAATCATAGTCTCTTATTTTCTTAAAATGACTGAATGAAAACTCATAATCTGACTGAATACATTTGCCAAATATGACTGAATAATATAGAATAATGCTAATTAGTAAGGACGTTTTTATGGAAAACAAAGAATATAAAAAAAGACTTATAGATGAAAAAATAGATGAGTATTTAAATACTTTTGGCGCATTATGTATAGAAGGACCTAAATGGTGTGGTAAAACATGGTCCTCACTTTATCATTGCCAAAGTAAAGTTATGTTAGGTGATCCTAGTGGAAACTTTCAAAATAGAAAACTAGCACAGATAGAGCCTAGCATAATATTAGATGGTGAGTGCCCGCGTTTAATTGATGAATGGCAAGAAGTGCCAGAACTTTGGGATGCAGTGCGATACAAAGTTGATGAAAATTCTAAAAAAGGACAGTTTATCTTAACTGGCTCTGCTTCGCCTAATCACAAAGGAATATTACATAGTGGAGCTGGTAGAATCGCAAAACTTAGAATGAGGCCAATGTCTTTATATGAAAGTGGCAAATCAAGTGGCGTTGCATCTTTGTTAGATATATGTAATAACCATATAAATGCTAAGTTTACAGGCGAAATAAGTTTAAAAGACATTATAGACTACATTGTTAGAGGTGGCTGGCCAGCTAATCAAGAAATACCTTTAAAACAAGCGGCCCTGTTGCCAAATCAATATATACAAGCAATATTAGACGATGATATCTATCGAATCGACGGAATAAAAAGGGATAAACACAAAATAGAATTACTTCTTAGATCTTTAGCCAGAAATGAAGCAACTACTGTTTCAAGTAACAAAATAATCAATGATATACAAGAAGTAGATAACAATACTATAGATTCTAACACTATATCTAGTTATTTAAGTGTTTTAGAACGATTATTTTTAATTGATAATCAAAGACCCTTTGAATGCAAATTAAGATCATCTTTGCGTGTTAAACAAGCCGAAAAAAGACATTTAGCAGACCCCTCTTTAGCCGTAAGCCTTTTAAAAGCCACTCCCGATATGTTGCTAAATGATTTAAACACATTAGGCTTTTTATTTGAATCGTTATGCGAAAGAGATTTAAAAATTTACGCCGAAACCTTTAATGGGCAACTATATCATTATCAAGATTATGACAATCATGAAATAGATGCGGTAATAGAACTTGAAAATGGCGATTGGTGCGGTTTTGAAATAAAACTAGGTGCCAATCAAATAGAAGAAGCAGCAAAAAACCTATTGAAAATGAAAGCTAAAATAGAAAAAAATGGTGGTAAATCACCAAAATCATTATGTGTAATATGCGGTTTATCTAACGCCGTATACAAAAGAGAAGATGATGTAATTGTTGTGCCTATTACTGCCTTAAAAAATTAGAATGCTTTCACAAAAATAAAATATACTTAATCAACATCTAAGACTTAAATGAATTTTATTTTCTTTTAAAAATGTTTGTACACATGTATAAGATATAAGCGTATTATAATTTGTCGTGATAAACCTCATTTTTGTCGTAATAAAATATCATTTGTCGCAATAAATGTCGTGATAAATGTCGTAATAAAATTCTCTTTATAGACGCAATATATTGAAAAGCATCATTAAATGAAAACATTTTCAGAAAATTTTTTGAAAATTTATATTGACATTTGTATTTTAAACCTATAGAATTTTATTAAATTCAACGAACAGAAGAGTAACCCTTCTAAAACTTATAGCGAGTTGATACAGAGTGCAAGGTCAACAGTTAAGGAAGAGTGAAACGCATCTGGAAGAAGTCCTTATGAAAACATAGTAAGGAACGTGAAACTGCGTTAAGTATGAGGGGTTGATAAATTCAACAACCAGTGTGGTACCGCGATTAATATAAGTCGTCTCTGGAAATTCCAGCGACGACTTTTTTGTTTATAAGGAGGTTCTATGAAAGTCCGACGAAGAATTAAAACTATACAAATCAAAAATTATTATTAAAGAAAGAGGAAAGAAAATTATGAAAAACACAAAAAAACTATTTGCCGGATTAATGGCTTCTACATTACTTTTAACTGCTGGCTGTTCTAGCAGCACTTCTACTTCTGATACAACAACTGAACCAAGCGAAACTGCAACAGCAGAAGTTACAACTGATTGGTATACAGGACCTGGCTATGATGCACTTTATCAAGAACTAGGAAAAGCTGACATTGACTTAAGTAATGCAGATGGTTTATTAAAAGAAATACTAGATAAAGGAACTATCACCCTTGCAACATCACCTGACTATCCACCTAGTGAATTTGTTGATTTAGATGGAACTGTTAAAGGATCAGATATCATGTTAGCTCAATATATCGCCAACAGCTTAGGCGTTGAATTAAAAATTGAAACAATGGACTTTGACGCTGTACTTACCGCTGTAGATACAGGAAAAGTAGATATGGGCATTTCAGGCTTTGGCTATAAAGAAGATAGAGCTGAACAATTTGAACTATCAAATGGTTATCAAGCATCTTCTGCTGCTGCTCATCATACATTAATAGTATTAGCTGAAAACATCGACCAATATAAATCATTAAGCGACTTTGATGGCAAAACAATTGATGCCCAAGCAAACTCTTTACAAGAAATGTATGTAACAGATCAATTACCTAATTCAACACTACAAAAAGTTACTTCAATTGATCAAGCTATATTAGAACTACAAACAGGTAAAGTTGACGCTGTTGCCCTAGATAGTACATCAGCTAAAAACTACGCTTCTACAAGTAATGGACTATTTAAGAGTGTACTTGAAGAAAATGGCGTTGAATTTGATTTAAGTATGTATGCTGATAAATCAGGAAATGTAGTCGCTGTTAAAAAAGGTGAAACTTCTCTAATTGAAGCAATCAACCAAATCATTGACATTATGATGTCTTCTGGCAAATACGAAGACAACTTGTATACAGATATGTACTATGCAGCATGTGACGCTGCTGGTGTATTACCAGAAGAGGAGTAAATAATGATAATTACTGGGATAATCGATACTTGGAGCAAATACCATTCTATATTTATAAAGGGTGCCATTGGCACCCTAAAATACGCTGCTATAGCCGTAATACTTGGTAGTATTGTTGGTACACTAATCGCTATATTACATCTATCAAAAAACAAAATCATTCAAGCAATCGCTAGAATATATGTTACCGTACTAAGAGGTACTCCACTTCTTGTTCAAATGTATATAGCCTACTTCTTCTTACCTGTTGCCTTTCCTGTACTTGACTTTGTAAGCAAGGAACAATGGGTTGCAGTATCACTAATACTAAACTCTAGTGCTTATGTATCAGAAATTATAAGAGGTGGTATTTTATCAGTCGATAAAGGACAAAGTGAAGCCGCAAGATCACTTGGCATGAGCTCTAAAAACTGTATGAAGAAAATCATTCTTCCTCAAGCTTTAAAAGCCATACTTCCCTCTCTTGCAGGAGAATATATTTCAATGATTAAAGAAACATCTCTTGCAGGTACATTTATGATGTATGAACTAATGTATACAAGAGTATTATTAGCCAATAAATTCTTAACATGGCAACCATTATTTATAATTGCCATTATCTACTTAATTATGACAACTATACTAACTTGGTTAGTAAGACTTTTAGAAAAGAGGTTAGCTGAAAGTGACTGAAAATAAAAAACCATTAATCGAAACCATCGATCTTGTAAAAAACTTTGGAGATTTAAAAGTACTAAAAGGTATTAATCAAAAAATATACCAAGGTGAAGTAGTATCAATCATCGGCCCATCAGGAGGAGGCAAAAGTACCTTCCTTAGATGCTTAAACCTACTTGAAGAACCAAGTGGCGGTAAAGTAATATTTGAAGGAGAACAATTAAGCACCAAAAGCACTGACTTAGACTTACATAGACAAAAAATTGGCATGGTATTCCAACAATTCAATGTCTTCCCACATTTAACTGTATTAGAAAACATTACAATAACACCAATGCTAGAAAAGAAAGTATCAAAAGCCGATGCTGAAAAAGAAGCTTTAGAATTATTAAAACAAGTAGGCCTAGAAAGTAAAGCTAATGAATACCCTAGAAAACTATCAGGTGGTCAGAAACAAAGACTAGCCATAGTTAGAGCCATGGCCATGCACCCTGATGTAATGTTATTTGATGAACCAACAAGTGCCCTAGACCCTGAAATGGTAAAAGGTGTACTAGAAGTAATTAAATCATTAGCTGATTCTGGTATGACATGTGTTATCGTAACTCACGAAATGGGCTTTGCCAAAGAGGTGAGTGATAGAGTATTATTTATAGATGGAGGCATTGTTGCTGAAGAAGGAAGCCCTATAGAAGTATTCAATAATCCAAAAAACCCACGTACAAAAGAATTTTTATCACAAGTATTATAAGGAGTATTATGAACACAACATTTAAATATGATCATTATTTTAAATATGATGAATTAAAAAGTAACCTAGAATATTTTGAAGCCACTTATCCTGAACTTATAAAATTATCAATAAACGTTGTTACTGAAGAAGGAAGAAACCAATACGCTGCTACTATCACCAACACTAAAACTGGTGACTATTCTTCAAAACCAGCATTATATATTGATGGTAATATTCATGCAGGTGAAGTAACAAGCAGTATGTGTGCTATGCATACTATTGATTATTTGCTTACAAACTACAATAAAGTAGATGAAGTAACTAAACTTTTAGATACAAAAACAATATATGTAATACCTAGAGTTTCTTTGGATGGAGCTGAAAAATATTTAAGCACACCATACACCCTAAGATCTGCTCCAAGAGATTATCAAACTAAAAAAGGCGGCATTAAAAGTGAAGATTTAGACAATGATGGTGTTATTAGAATGATGAGAATCAAAACACCATATGGTGCCTGGAAGATTGAAAATGGATCTATGACACTAAGAGAACCAAGTGATGTTGATGGTGATTACTACGATATTTACCCAGAAGGCATCTTAGAAGAATATGATGGTCAAGAAAATCTAAAACTTAAAAAAGCTGATTGGGGCCTAGACTTTAACAGAAACTTCCCACTTGGATGGTTCCCTGATTCTAGACAACCTGGTGCTGGCAAATACCCATTAAGTAATCCTGAAACTAAAGCCCTTGTCGACTTTGTATTAAGCCACAACAACATTGGTGGTGCTGCCATTGGACATACAAATGGTGGTATGATTCTAATGCCACCTGGCACAAGACCTGAAAAATCGTTGCCACAAATTGATAAAACAATCATAAACGCAATCGCTACTATGGCTGAAAAAGAACTAGGATATACAAAAATGAACATCTTTGATTCATTTATGTCTGACCAAGAACACTATGATTCAGGAGCCTTTGACGATTGGTGCTATCAATCACAAGGCATCCCTGCCTATACTATGGAATTTTGGGACGTTGCCAAAAAAGCTGGAGAACCTAGAATTTGGAATGGCAAACCTGAAGATACTTTAACAGCCTTAAAAAGATATAACGCAATACTAAAATGGGTATCTATAAATGCTCCTCAATATCTAATTGACTGGAAAGAAATAGAACACCCAAGCCTAGGAAAAGTTGAAATTGGTGGTTATAACTTTAAGTTTACAGTTCAAAACCCACCAGAGAATATGTTACTTCAAGAATGTGAAAACGACACTAAATTCAATATTAGATTCGCAAAGTCTTTACCTTCACTAAAGATTGAAACATTAACATATGAAAAGATATCAGATGACATCTATAAAGTAACAACCATAGTTGGCAATAGAGGTTATATGCCTACAAACCTAACTCAAGAAGCAAACAAACTAAAAGTAAGCACTCCTGTTAAAGTTTCAATTGAAGGTTGCGATGTGCTATCTGGTAAAAATGTGGAAGAAATTGGTAATTTAGATGGCTTTAGTGGCACAACTACTGGTTCATATTATGATGAAATCATTACATTTGAAAACAGTAAAGCCAAAAAGAAACTATCTTGGATTATAAAAGCTAAACCAAATACTAAAGTAACTATTATTGCTAAACAAGAAAAAGCTGGAATTGATACACGAGATATAGAGTTGAACTAAAGATTCAACTCTTTTTTTATCGTCTAAATGTATCTTTTTTTATAAGATTTAGACGATTGACTGTTATAGTTTAAGTATGGAAAAGATAGAAATTATTGGAAGATCCAAACAAATTGAGCAGTTGGAAGATTGTATGGATGAAAATACGGCTCAACTTGTGCTTGTTTATGGAAGATTAAGAATAGGAAAAACATATTTGATTAATAGCTTTTTCAATGACAATTTTACATTTAAATTAACAGGTGCCTATAAACAAGATAAAGCCACCCAACTAAACAATTTCAAAACAGCCTATGAAGAGGCAACCTCTATAAAAATCGATTGTCCAAAAGACTGGAATGAGGCATTTGTGCTATTAAGAAGTTTTTTAAAAAATAGTGATAAAAATAAAAAACAAGTTGTCTTCTTTGATGAAATGCCTTGGCTTGATACTTATCGCTCAGGTTTTTTAGCCGCCTTTGAATGGTTTTGGAACGACTTTGGATGCGCTCAAAATAACTTGGTTTTTATAGTTTGTGGTAGTGCTACCTCATGGATGGTTGATAATATTGATAAAAATAAAGGTGGTCTATTCAACAGATATACATGTAAAATCTATCTTGAGCCTTTTACACTTTCAGAAACTAAACAATATTTAGATTCCAAAGGATTTATGTGGTCATATTACGAAATAGCACAGTGTTATATGATTTTAGGCGGTATTCCTTTTTATTTAAGCTTATTAAAAAAGAAGTTATCTCTTTCTTCAAATATAGATACATTATTTTTTGAAAGAAACGCTATTTTAGCTGATGAATTTAAAAACTTATATGCAACCTTGCTTTCAAATACTAAAAACTGTATTAAGGTAATTGAGACAATAAGCAAGGAAAAAGGTGGCATGACAAAGGCTGAAATATCTTCAAAAACCAAGTTGCCACAAAATGGTGCACTATCAAAGATAATAGATAACCTAATAGATTCTGGCTTTATTAGAGCCCAAGCCTTTTATGGTAAGAAAAAGAAAGACACAAAATATCAATTAGCAGACTACTATACAGCATTTTATTTACATTTTATAAAAGATAATTATGGAAATGACGAAAACTACTGGACTCATTCTATCGATAATCCTTCAAGAAGAGTTTGGGAAGGATTAACATTTGAACAAGTATGTAAAGGCCATATCAAGCAAATTAAACAATCATTAGGAATATCTGGCGTATTAACAAAAGAAACTGTGTTTAGCTGCCAAGATGATGATGAAAAAGGCATAAGTGGTGCTCAAATTGACTTATTAATCGAAAGAAGAGATAGAGTTATAAATCTTTGTGAAATCAAATTCTCTAACAACGAATACGTTATAGATAAAGATTATGACTTAGTATTAAGAAATAAAGTTTCATCCTTTGTAAAGGCCACTAGCACTAAATACTCAATACAACTTACAATGATTACTACCTATGGCCTAAAAAAGAACATGTATAGCGGCCTTATCAGCAATCAAGTAACTCTAATAGATTTATTCAAATAATTTTAAGCCAACCTAGTAGGAGGAACTAAACAAAGGTTTCTCCTTTTTAAGTCCTGTTTACTATCGAAAAAATCTAGGATTATCATGTAACTAGAGTCCAAAAAAACGTCCACAAGTCCAAACTTACATTTTTATATTGACTTTTTCATATATATCATTTGATGCGTAATTACCAAAGAGGAAGTACTTTATTTAAAAGTTTGTTTGGCTATGAAAGCTATTTTTTATGTGTTTACAGCCAAATAAAATCAGAATATAATTTAGTTAAACAAACTAACTTGGCTATGAAATGTATTTTTTATAGCCTCACAGCCAAGTAAAGGAGCAAAATATGATAGGCAGAAAAGAAGAAACACTTAAATTAAATGAACTATATAACAGTAGTAAAGCTGAACTTGTTGCAGTATATGGCAGAAGAAGAGTGGGTAAAACTTACCTAATAGACGAAACATTTAAAAATAGCTTCACCTTTAGACATACTGGCCTATCTCCATTTGATGAGGAAAACAATAATCTTTTAGCCCATCAACTGAATCATTTTTATCGATCATTAAAATTTTATGGCTATAAAGAAAGTAAAACACCAAAAGATTGGTATGAAGCTTTTTTTATGCTGCAAAACTTTTTAGAAACAAAAGGTAAAAAAAGACTATTAGTATTTTTAGATGAACTGCCTTGGCTTGATAGTCCTCGTTCTAACTTTATTAGTGCTTTTGAAGGGTTTTGGAACAACTATGGATGTCACAAAGAAAATCTAATGGTGATAGTATGTGGAAGTGCTACTTCTTGGATACAAAACAAATTAATTAATAATCATGGTGGTTTATACAATAGAATAACCTACGAATTAAAGCTATCACCTTTTACTTTAAAAGAATGCGAACAATACTATCAAAGCAATGGCATTGTTTTTTCAAGATACGATATAGTACAAAGCTATATGGCCCTTGGTGGAATACCTTATTACATGTTCTATATAAACAAAAATTTAAGTCTTGCCCAAAACATTGATAGGCTATTTTTTGTCAATGATGCTAAATTAAAATTTGAATATGATAGATTATTTTCATCGATGTTTTCAAGTCCTGATACCGTAAAAAAAATAGTTGAACTCTTAGCTAGCAGGAATATGGGCTACACTAGAAAAGAAATAATTAAAAACTTGCATATCAGTAATGGTGGAACCCTAAGTACAAGTCTTAATGCCTTAATCGCAAGCGACTTCGTCATAAAATATGTACCATTTGGCTTAAATAAAAGAGAATCATACTATAAATTAATTGATCCATTTTGTTTATTCCATTTACGATTTCTCACAAAACAAAAAAAGACAAGTGAAAACTTTTTTGAACAAAACATTACCTCGTCTTCAGTTAATACTTGGAGGGGACTGGCATTTGAAAATGTATGTTTTAACCATATCAAAGAAATAAAAAAAGCTATGGGCGTTGTTGGCGTTATATCCTCAAATTCAGCATGGATTTCTGATGAAGAAGAAAAAAACACACAAATTGACCTATTGATACAAAGAAAAGATAACATTGTAGACATGTGTGAAATAAAATTCTACAGTGGCAAATTTAAAGTAGATAAAGACTATTATCAAACTCTTCTTGATAGACAGACTCTTTTAGCAAGTAAACTATCAAAAAAAGAAGTTGTCCATAATGTATTAATCACAACCATTGACATAGTTAAAAATC
>CAVBAX010000050.1:0-9307 GCA_963593105.1 Candidatus Methanomethylophilaceae archaeon
GTTTGAAATCCCAAGTTTTACCTATTGTCTATTATTATCTTTAATTGTTCCCATTTTTTTATTAGGTAAACAAATTAAAAATAAAGATGTTGTATATAAACTATCATTTATACTTTTTACAATGGAAATCTTTAAACAAATATACTTAATAATTAACAATATATGGTCTATTTGGTATTTGCCTTTTCAATTATGTTCAATGCCCATGTATCTATTTTTATTCAAATCAAACAAAGCCTATCTAAAATTTATTAAAACATATTCACTATTAGGGGCAATTGCCGCCATCATTTATCCCATGGACATGATAGCCCATGGACCAATATTATGTATACATTCATATCTTTTTCATTACATAATCATTCTAATGGCAGCTATTATTATCTTTAATAAATTTGATGAAGGAACATTTTTGGAAGCCACTAAACTATTTTTATTTATGTGCTTAATTGCGACATTAATTAATCTTTCATTAAATGATTTTGGTGAAATAAACATGTTTTATATCAACTTTCTATTAAAACCCTATCAACCCATCATAAATAAAATCGCTAATACATATTTGGCAAACACCATCTACATATTAGCGATCATTCTTATTTCTTATTTACTTGAACACTTTATCTAGTACATCAAGAATTCTATTAATATCAATTGGCTTAGTGATATAGTCATTCATACCCGCGTTGATAGCCTTACGTCTATCTTCACTAAAGGCATTGGCAGACATCGCAATAATTGGAATATTGCCAATCTTATTATTAGGCAGTGTTCTAATTTGTTTAGTTGCACTATAGCCATCAACTCCTGGCATTTGAATATCCATGAAAATAACATCATACTTATCTTCATTTGCTTTCGCCATTATTTCAACCGCATCAGCTCCATCACTTACACAATCCACAATCATACCAGCATCCCTTAAAATAGAAGCCGCAATTTCTTGATTCATGTCATTATCTTCTACAAGCAAGACCTTCTTACCTGCATGGCGCATACTTGGCTTAACAGGAACATCTTCTTGTGCTTGTTTTGTAAGAACACTTCTAAGCTCTGACATAAAGATAGGCTTAGAAATAAAGGCTGTAACACCAGCTGCCCTAGCTTCAGCTTCCACATCCGCCCAATCATATGCACTAAGAATAATAATTGGTGTCTTATAGCCAATAACTCTTCTTATTCTTCTAACTGTTTCAATACCATTCATATCAGGCATTAACCAGTCAATGATATAAACCTTAAACTCATCTAAATCATCATGAGCTTCTTTAGCCTTTAAAACAGCCTCACTACCTGAAGTAGTCCACTCAGGCACCATTTCAATTTGTTTTAAAAGTTTACATACATTAATACAAGTTTGAGCATCATCATCAACCACTAACGCTCTTGCCTTCTTAAATTCTTCAATCGGCTTATAAACAATAACCTTATCTGAAATCTTACATTCAATAGTCACAATAAACTCAGAACCTACATTAAGTTCACTATTAACATCGATTGTACCATTCATCATATCAACGATATTTTTCGATATCGCCATACCAAGACCTGTTCCTTGAATACCATTTTTTGTGACAGTTGCCTCTCTTGAGAAAGGATCAAAGATATGTTCCATGAATTCATTAGACATACCAGCACCAGTATCTTTTATTCTAAATTCATATGTTGCATAACCATTTCTACTAGAAGGCTTTTCACACACTTTAATAGAAATAGTACCACCAACTGGTGTAAACTTAGTCGCATTACTTGCGATATTTAACAACACTTGATTAAGTCTTAACTTATCAGTAATGATATCCTCATGCACAATATCTTGAGTATCAATAAATAATTCCTGTTGCTTAACATGAATATTACCTAAAATAATAGACCTTAAATCCTTTAAGATATCAGGCAAATGAACCTCTTTTTCATCAAGCTTTACCACACCACTTTCAATTCTAGACATATCAAGTACATCATTAATCAAACTTAATAAATGCTGACCAGATATTGAAATCTTCTTTAGATAATCCTCAACCAATTCCTTAGAATCAATATGAGTAGTAGCTAAAGCCGTAAAACCAATAATGGCATTCATAGGTGTTCTAATATCATGTGAAATACTATTTAAGAAAGTAGTCTTAGCCTTATTAGCATTTTGAGCAACAATTAAAGCACTTCTTAAAGCCTCATCTTGTTCTAACTCTTTTACTTTCTCATCAGTAATATCTCTATTAGCGATAAGTATTGAAATAGCCTTACCATTTTTATCTCTATTTTGACAAACAATAGTTGAATACATCCAGTTACCATTAACCATCTTCGCTGTAAAGCTTAAACAATCAACATCACTCAATCTAGCAACTATAGTATCTAAATCAAAGAAAACACTAGCATCCCTTTGATAAGACTTATCAAAGATATTACCAATATGATTTAATTGAACATCCTTATCATACTTACCTAACTTTGTATAATTCTTATTACTAGACTTAATAACTTCTACTTCATTTTTACTTAAATCAACCAAAGAAATTGAAGTATAAGCTATAGCCAAAGCATTAATAGTCATTAAACGCTTTTGATTAACAAGTAAAGTATTCTTTTCCTTTTCATTAATATAGACATTTAAAATAAGATAAATAAATATTACTAATACACAATAAATTGTAAGTACGATATTTCTTTGTGAATATACTTGATTAGCTGGATAAAAGATATATAAGTCATAACCACCAATTACATCCTTACTTCCATAATAGATACCACTATCTGATTTTAAAGTAACAAGTCCATCACTTTTAACTTCAAAATTAACAGAATATAAAGAAATACACTCTTCTACGCTTTTTCCATATAAATTAGTTGAATTAGTACTTATTACCCTATCACCATCACTTATCACAACAATTCCTTGTTTTTCAAAAGGAAAGCCTAAGAAGATAGTATCTAAAGTCAAATCACCACCAATATCATATGTCTTATAAACATAAGTAAGTAATAAACCATCATTATAATTAATTACACAATAATCATAAGTTTTATCACTAATAGTTACTCTTTCAGTATATGTCTTATCTGAATAATCAACTATCTCACTTATATAGCTTAAGCTTAGATAATTTGACCACATATCATAAGCATCATCATTACTTTGATAAACTAAATTTAAATCATGATCTACTATTACATAACCATCTAATCTTTGTTGATCTAAAAAATCAGCTGTATTAAAATCTGTTTCATTTAATTTATCTTTTAATACTTCACTCTTATCAAGTAAACGAACAAGGCTCTTTACTCTATCATTAGCTTCAACAATTGTAAAATTATTAACTCTATTTTTTATAAAAGAAGCTGTTGTATCAATTGATTCACTTAGCGCTTTACGATCAAGTCCTGTAAAAGTTGTCCAAATAATAGCACCAATTATCACAAAAGAGGTAAAGTATAATATAAACTTTTTCTTATTCATAAATAATTACCTTTCCTGCATCAAATCCATACTTAGATACAATAGACTCTAAGGTTCCATCATCTCTAATCTCTTTTAAAGTATTATTTAAAGCTTGTACAAGTTCTTTGTGACTATCTTTTTTAAACGCAACACCCAAACTTGAAGTGGAAACAGATTCATCTAATAATCTAAAACCACTATCACTTACTAAAGAATTTAATAAACCCTCATGTCCACAAATCGCATTAACATAGTCTTTTCGAATAGCTGAAAACATTTCATTAGTAGTAGCGAAAGTATTAACTTGTTTTAAATCACCAATAGCACTTTCTATTTTACCTAGTGCTATTTCCTCACCCTTAGTAGTAGCTTGTACACCCATTCTTTTGTCCTTTAAATCAGCTAAAGTATAGATATCACTATCTTGCCTTACAAGCACTACTTGTCTACTATATAAATAAGGACCAGCCCACTCATATTTGTCGCCTCTACCATTCATTGAGTAACAAGACCATATACAATCGATATCGCCATTATTCAACAAATCATTCTTTTTTGCCCAATCAATAACTACAAACTCAACTTCATAGCCAAGTCTATTAAAACATTGCCTAGCTAGTTCAACATCGATGCCAGTATATTGACCATCACTTCCAATATAGCTATATGGTTTAAAATCATCGATGCCAATAACTATCTTATTTTGACTAGTACTTTCTTGTTTTAATGAGGAACAACCTGTAAAAATAAATAATATAACTAATAGATTTAATAATAATTTTTTCATAAGACGCCAAATCATTCTAACATGAAAAACCTTTATTTATGCTAAAAAGAACCGTTTCCATAAGTTAAATAATACACAATAATAAAAAACTGTTACAAATTTAATTCATAACAGTTAATTTTTTAAATTATTTACCTTTTTACAATTTCCACAATATGTTTACTTGTTAAACCATATTTTTCTAAAACAGCATTCATCTTACCACTTTGACCAAAGACATCATTAACACCTATTGGATAAATTGGAACAGATATATCACTAGAAGCCTTAACTTCACTTATCGCACTATATAATCCACCAATAATACTATGTTCCTCAATGGTATAAGCTACTTTATGTTCTTTTAATAAAGACATGATAGATTCTTTATCAATTGGCTTAACACTTGTCACATTAACAACAGTAGCATCTAATTCTTCACCTGCTTTAATAGCTTCTTGAACCATTAGACCCATTGCGAATAAGATGACATCTTTACCTTTTCTAATGACATCAACTTTTGTAAAATCAAAGACCTTATTTTCATCATATACATCTTCAACCTTACCTCTACCAAGTCTTACATAACATGGCCCATCTAGTTTAGCCACATATTCTATAAGAGCTCTAGTTTCATATTGATCGCATGGTACAAACACATGCATATTAGGTAAACATCTCATAAGTGCTACATCTTCAATAGCTTGATGGCTAGCACCATCTTCTCCTACTGATAGTCCTGCATGAGATGCACATATTTTTACGTTTAAATTTGGATAACAAACAGAATTTCTAATAATTTCAAAAGGTCTACCAGTCGCAAATACCGCAAACGAAGACACAAAGGCAATCTTACCACTAGCTGCTAAACCAGCTGCCATACCTACCATGTTACATTCGGCAATACCAGCATTGAAATGTCTTTCAGGCGCAACTTTTTTTGCCATAGCAGTTTTAGTAGAACCAGATAAATCAGCATCTAAAACAACAATGTTTTCATTTTCTTTTACTAATTCAGCAAGCTTTTCACCATAAGCAACTCTTGTTTCATATGCCATTATTCATTTACCTCTAAATCTTTTTTCGCAACTTGATATAAGTCATCTCCAGGAGCTTTACCATGCCAATCTGCATTATTTTCCATATAAGAAACACCCTTACCCTTAACAGTATGAGCGATTATAACAGTTGGCTTATCCTTACACTTTCTAGCCTCATTAAATGTAGACCTAATTGAATCAAAGTCATTACCATCACACTCTAAACAATTAGCCCCAAAAGCTATAGCCTTTTCTTTTAAAGGAAGAGGACCAATAACATCTTGTACATTACCATCAATTTGTAAACCATTATTATCAATAATAATTACAAGATTATCTAACTTATAATGACTAGCAGCCATTAAAGCCTCCCATACGATACCTTCTTCACATTCCCCATCACCTAACAGAGCATAAATACGATGATCATTTTTATCTAACTTATTGGCAAGAGCCATACCTACAGCACAACTTACTCCTTGTCCTAAAGAACCAGTAGAAATATCAATACCCTCTAAATAAATAGTACTAGGATGACCTTGCAAATTAGAACCAAGCTTTCTGAAAGTTAATAAATCTTCATGAAGTAAGCCTCTTTCAGACATTACCGCATATAAAGCAGGTGAACAATGCCCCTTAGATAAGACGAAACGATCTCTATTTGAAGTAGCCACATTTTCTTCATTGATGTCCATTTCCTCAAAATACAAATAAGTAAGAATATCTGCACTGCCAAGTGAACCACCTGGATGACCACTTTGAGCAGTATATACCATATCTACAATATTCTTTCTAACATTATTGGCATGCCAATTAAGTTGTTTATTATCCATTTTTTTCCTCCGAAAAATATTTTACCATAAGCTTATAATAGAAATATGACAAAGCTAGCTATATTTGACGTAGACGGTACCTTAATAGATTCTGAATCAATCTATGTAAGAGCTGCTCTTTTAAACAACAAAATAAATAATTACAATGTTCCACTTGATGTCATAATGAACACTATCGGCAGAAATAGAGAAAGTGTAAAACAAGTGGTAGTTGAATCACAAGATAAAGACTTTGACTATGACATATATAGATCAAAACTAATGGATATATATAATAAAGATGAACTAACACTTAAAAAAGGAGCCATTAATATTCTTGAACATTGTAAGAAAAATAACATACTAATGGCAATTGCCACATCTACTTATAGAGAAAAACAATTAAAAATACTAAAAAAATTAGATATAGCCAAATACTTTGACTATATGGTCTTTGGCGATGAAATCAAAAACTCTAAACCCTGTCCTGATATTTATTTAAAAGTATATGAACACTACAACTTCAACAAAGAAGACATAATAATTTTTGAAGACTCAAGAAATGGCATTCTATCTGCATATAATGCTGGTATCAAAGTGGCATATATCAAAGATCAAGTAGATGTAGAAAAAGAAGTTGTTGACTTAGCATATAAAAGTATTAAAGACCTAGATGAAGGAATTAAATTATTATGAGTAAACCATTAGCCTACAGATTAAGACCGCAAACTCTAGAAGATATCATTGGCCAAGAACATCTTGTTGGTCAAAATGGCATAATAAGAAAATGCCTAGAAAAAGGAACTATCTTTTCTAGTATTTTTTATGGACCACCAGGTATTGGCAAAACCACATTAGCTGAAGTAATCGCTAAACAATTACATAAACCATTTAGAAGATTTAATGCGGTTACTGGTAATAAAAAAGATTTAGACGCCATCTTTCTTGAAGCAGATCTTGCAAATCAATTAATACTAATATGTGATGAAGTACATCGATTAAATAAAGATAAACAAGATTTATTATTACCACATGTTGAAAAAGGCTCTATTATTTTAATTGGTTGTACAACTGCTAACCCATATCATTCTATTAATCCCGCAATCAGAAGTAGATGCCATCTATTTGAATTAAAAGCGCTAAGTAAAGATGATATTAAAAAAGCGCTACTAAACGCAATTAAAAAAGAAGATGGTTTAAATAATGAAGTCACAATAGAAAATGACGCTCTAGATTTAATAGCTGAAGTATCTAATGGCGATATTAGGTATGCCCTTAACATATTAGAATTATCTTCTTTAATATGTGAAAATAACACAATAAAAATAGAAGATGTAAAGCAACAATGTAAAGTAACTAATCAAAGATCATTTGGCTCAGAAGATGGCCACTATGATTTATTATCAGGACTACAAAAATCAATTAGAGGTTCTGATGTAAATGGTGCACTTTATTATCTTGCCTTACTCGCCCAATCAGGTGATGAAGCATCTATCTCAAGAAGACTTCTTGTAATCGCCTATGAAGATATTGGCTTAGCTAATCCACCCCTTATCGCTAGAACCATAAGTGCAACCAAGGCAGCAGAGACAGTAGGCTTTCCAGAAGCTATAATCCCGCTTGGAGTACATATCATTGATTTATGTTTATCTCCTAAATCTAGAACTGGTGTAGATGCAGTACATAAAGCACAAGGACTTGTTGAAACAAGAGCCTATGATATGCCAAAGTATTTAAAATTTACACCAACAGGACTAGAAAATGCTGAAAAATATTCATATGATAGATATGATTGTTTCCATAAGATTCAATATCTTCCAGATGAAATAAAAGATATAGAATTCATAGATAGCTTTAATATCAATAAATATGAACAACAGTTAAAACAAGTCTATGAACAACTAAAGAAAAACAAACGCACAAACAATCTAAAAGAACTATATAAATAGTTCTTTTTTTAACGTCTTGCCCTTTTTTCTAGAAGTTCAATATCTTGAATTTGTTTACCAAAAGTATCATTGCCACATATATTTAATAATTCCTTATCCATTCCATTTAAAGCATGTAACACAGCACCATAAATACCAATGCATACAGATGGATCACCCTTTTCAACTTTCCATAAAGATGTTCTACTTATACAAGCTCTTTCACATACTAATTTGGCAGGTAAATTTCTTCTAAGCCTAGATAACTTAATTTGTTCACCCATTATCTTTAAATATTTTTCAGTACTATTACTAATAGTATACTTTGCGTCCTTCATATGTTCACTATTATAAATGTTATCTTATTTAATATTCATAATAGTGAACAATCCTAAAAGTCAGTCATTTTAAAGACTATAAATCAAGTTCATCCCAAAGTTCAGAAATAGGACAGCTCTTCTTACCCCTTCTAATGTATTCTTTACAGGCAACTATCCCAACAGCTTCATCATATTCATCTTCAATCTTTTCAAATAGAGCATTCTTAAAAGCTTCACTTATGGAAATGTTATGTGACTTTGTGTATTGTTCAATAATTTCTTTTTATTCATTTGATTAAAAAGTTCATATAGTGTCCTCAATTCTTGTACTATTTTTATCAAACGCTATTTCAAGACTGATATCACTGCAAGAGTGAAAGTGGTTTTTTAGTAAACTTGGTAAATAAAATCAAATTACATATAGGTTTTTTAAAGAAGTGTCTTATTACTTGATTTAATAAGTGATGCAGATACGATTTTATTACCCACTTTATTACCCACCTAAATTAATTACGATGCTTTAAAAGCCCTGTGTTATTGGGCTTTTTTTAAATTTTATTACCCACTTTATTACCCACCTAAATTATATTTTTACATTCCAGTATCCAACTTTTTTAGAGCCGATTCTTTCTATATAATCGTTCTTTTTTAAATAAGCAATTATATTATCAATGCTAGTTTTTCCTAAATTACATTTATTGCATAATTGTAGCTTAGTAATGTTTGGATTATTTCTTATTTCCGCAAGAACCATAGTTTGCGATGCGGATAAATTCTTCCCGCTTTTATCAACAGCCGTGTCCAACGTTTGGTTTAATTTGTTAAAAGGAATTTTAACAGTAACTGTATCATCCTTAATTATTATGGATTTTTTAGAATACGCATCAACAATAATAGGAACACCTCTTCCAGTCTTTTCACTTATTCTTAATTGAAGAAATAACTCTGATAATTTATCATTAACCGGTATTGATCTCCCTGAATAAAATCCATTAATTG
>CAVBAX010000051.1:0-9273 GCA_963593105.1 Candidatus Methanomethylophilaceae archaeon
CAAGAATATAATCAATTATTTCTTTTGGATTATAAACAAATTTATGGGCTGCATCTATTAATTCTTCTTTTTTTCTAAATCCCCAAGTTACCGATAAAGAATCAACACCAGCATTTTCGGCAGTTTTTATATCTGTTTTACTATCACCTATATAAACTACATCTTTTTTATCGACACCCATTTTTTTAATTATTAGATTAGCACCTTCAGGATCTGGTTTAACATTCATTGAATCAATATGTCCTAATACTAAATCTTGATCAATACTTGGAAAATTAAGTTCTATTAGTTTTTTAGAATAAGAATCATTTTTGTTGGAATTAACACCGATTTTAATATTGTTTTCAAGTAAAACATCTATCATTTCTTTTATACCATCATATGGAATAGTATTCTTATAATATTCCCTGTCATAAATACTCAAGAATTTTTCATATGCTTTAGCACTTAAATTTGGATATTCTATAAAACATTGTTCAATTAAATTTTTAATACCATGGCCAACCTGTGACATAGTCTTTTCTATAGTATTTTGTTCATCAATATCAAACGCTTTATATGTTAAATTAATTGAATTATTTAAATCATAGATGGTATTTAATAAAGTACCATCTAAATCAAAAATTACTGCTTTCTTCATTATTTTTCTTTTGTCACAATATTATCACTATCTTTATAAATACTATCAGCAGGAACAACACCTCTTACCCTACTTAATGGATAAATATTAGTGTTTCTTCCAACAATCGTACCAGGATTTAAAACCGAGTTACAACCAACTTCTACATTATCACCAAGAATTGCACCAAATTTTTTAATTTCTGTTTCTATCTTTTCACCATCATAATTTTTAACCACAACCAAAGTCTTATCTGACTTAACATTTGAAGTAATAGAACCAGCACCCATATGTGACTTATAGCCTAAAATAGAATCACCAACATAGTTATAATGAGGAACTTGTACATTGTCAAAAATAATAACATTTTTAAGTTCACAAGAATTACCTACTACACAATTTTCACCTATTAAAGCTGAAGCCCTAATAAAAGCACAATGTCTTACTTCACTGTTTGGTCCAATTATTAATGGTGCGCCTAAATAAGCACTTTCAAAAACTGTTGCAGTCTTGTGAATCCAAACATTTTCTTTTACTTCATCATATTCATCTTTATTTAAAGACTTGCCAATTCTTATAATTTCTTCACTAATTCCCTTTAAAGATTGCCAAGGATATTCAAACTTACTTAAATATTCTTTCGCTAATGTATGATTTAAATCTAATAAATTGTTTGTTGTATACATATTTACCCCCTATTAATTGATTTATCACTTTCAAAACCATTTGGAAAACGCTTCTTTAACTTTTCAATATTTTTAGAACATATTTCATCAAGTGAGACATCTAGTGCATATGCAGCCTCAGCTAAATACCAAGCCACATCACCTAATTCTTTGATTAAATCATCTTTATTTAATTCATGTCCTTGAAATAAGTGTTTTTTAATTAAATCAATAACCTCACCAGACTCTCCACATAATCCCATTGCACTATTAATTAAAAGATCTTTCTTTTTTATATCTTTATTAAGAGTTAGCATCGCTAGTTTTTCATATTCATTAATATTCATAAGTTAAACCACCTTAGATTTATATATTCCATCTTCTAAATAATAAATTAATTCACTTAAAGTATCACTTTCCATTATTTTAAGTATTCTATCTAAATCCAAAGATAATTCATATTTATTCAAATCTTCTCTGTTTATCCAAAATACTTTACCTTCTTTAGAAGACTTTAATTCACCTTCAAATTCATTACATTTATAAAAAAGCATTACATATCTGTCTTCATCATCTGTTTTTTTATATTCTTCAATACCACATAATATCGGGTTAAGTAAAGTAAGATTAGTTTCCTCTTTTACTTCACGAATAACAGAATCATAAAAGTTTTCATCTCTTTCAACATGACCACCTGGAAAAGTTAGACCTGGCCAATCTTTTTTAGTGCGCTCTTGTACTAGTATTTGATTATCTTTATATATTAAACAGATATTTGTGAATATAACATTTTCTTTTATTGCCATGGATATATTTTACTATAGCCTAATAATTAGTGGAAAACTCATTGTTTTAATTTGATTTTTTTATTTATCCACATCTAATGTTAACTATTTTCACTATTATGTGTGGATATATAGCTAGAATTTGACTTATACACATACTTTATCAACATAGAATCCACATCCACATTTTAGACTTATCAACACCATGTGGAAAAGTGGAAAACTAATTAAAAGTCGATAAATAGGGCATTTTAATGATGTTTAAAAGTGGAAAACTTTGTTGATAAAAATAAGTTTTGTCCACAATCCACAATTGTCCACTATGTGGAAAAGTTATCCACTAATTATCCACATTTTAAATTTGTGGAAAACTGTGGAAAACTCATTAAAATCCCATGGTTAATAGGTTATAGATGAATTTGAAATGTGGAATGTGGAAAACTCTTAATTTTTTCTCATTGAAATGTGGAAAACTCTTAAATATAATTACTTTTACTAAGGATATTTCAAATTATGACTAACGCTGATTTTTATTTAAATGATCTGTGGAGACAAGCTTTACAGTTAATTAAAGATACTGAAACCGTGAATGAAACTGTATTTAGTATGTATATGGTTAATTCAAGACTAGTATCTATAGAAAATGGTAATGCCAAAATAGGGGTAACAAATTTTGTGACTGGCACTATCATGGAAAGAAATAAACAATTAATTATTAATAGTTTAAAAACTCTTACCAATTATCCAGAAATTACTATCGAGTTTATTGAAGAAAAAGATATACAAGAAGCCTTAATTCCATCTTTTCATAACGAATTCTTTGATAGAAAACTAGATTCTAATATGAATTTTTCTAACTTTGTCTTAGGAAAATCCAACAGCCAAGCTCAAGTCGCATCTTTAACATGTGCTAAAAACTTAGGCTTAGTTTATAATCCCTTATTTATATATGGTAATTCTGGCTTAGGTAAAACCCATTTATTAAACGCTATTGGTAACGAGGTTGCTTATAATTGCCCAACTCGTAAAATTGGTTTTATTTCCGGTAACGAGTTTATCGATGCTTTACAAAAAGCGCGTAAGAATTCAAACACCGATGAATTTAAGGCATCTTTCTATGATTTAGACTTACTATTAATCGATGATATTCAATTTATTGCTGGTAAAGAGTGGACTCAAGAAGTATTCTTTTCCATCTTTACACGTCTTGTAAACGATAGAAAACAAATATGTATCACTGCTGATAGATCACCTGGTGATATAAAGGGATTAGAAGATAGATTATTATCTAGATTTAATCAAGGTTTAAATGTAAATATTGAATCACCAGAATATGAAACAAGTATTCGCATTTTAAAGATGAAAATCGCCAATAATGGTAATTTTTCCGATAAAATTGATGAAGAAGTATTATCTTATATCGCAACTAATTTTTCTAAGGATGTTAGATCTTTAGAAGGGGCTATAAATCGATTACTTTTCTATTTTATTAATTTCAATACAACAAATGAAGATCATATAACCTTAAGGCTAGCTTCTGAAGCTTTTAAAGGTGAAGTAGTTGAAACTAATAAAAATGAATTAAATATCGCTAAAATAAGAAAAGCAGTATGCGATTACTACAACATCACTAAACAACAAATTTGTTCAGCTAATAGAACTAAAAACATTGCCATACCAAGACACATCGCTATGTACTTATGTAGAGAGATGTTAGATTCTTCATATAAAGAAATAGGTAATGAGTTTGGTAAAAGAGATCATTCTACAGTTATAAATGCTTGTGAAAAAGTTGAAAGTTTATGCAAGATGGATTCTTCTTATCTTCAGGCAATAGCTGAACTTAAGAAAAGGATAAATTAAACACACATATATCCACATTATTTTCAATAATAAAAATGTTAAAATAATGTAGTAATTATCGTGTTTTTATAAGTTTTCCACACTTTTCCACACCTTAATTATTATTAGATTATTAAATTATTTATATAAAAAGGAGCGCCATATGATTTTCAAAATTAACAAGCGTGAATTCCTAGATGCTTTATCAATGGCTCAAAAAGGAATTTCTAATACAACACCTTTACCAATTCTCAATGGTATTAAAATAATCGCTGAAAATAATTGTTTAACACTTATTTCTTCTGATACTAATATTTCTATTAAAACTGAAGTTAAAAATACTGAGGAAAAAGAAGTCCTAACCATAAGTGAAGAGGGTGAAAATGTTATTGAATCTAAATATTTATTAGATATTGTAAGAAAAATTGATAGTGATTTTATAAATGTTGAAATATTTGATAATTCATTAGCGAAAATCTATGGTGGTAAATCAGAAGTTAAAATTAACGCAATGCCTACAAGTGATTATCCTACAATTGATTTTTCTTGTTACAACACTCCTTTTAAATTTGATACATATACATTCTTTAAGATAGTAAATGAAACTTCATTTGCCTGTTCTGAAAAAGATACACGTCCAATTCTTACTGGTGTTAACTTTAAGGCAGAAGATGGCAAATTATATGTAAACGCAACTGATTCATATCGTTTAGCTTCAAAAACTGTAGATATTGATTCTAATCTTAAGTTTAATATTACAATTCCTAGGAAATATTTATTAGATATTTATCATTCTTTATCTAATGTTGAAGATGTGCAAATTGGTATTGATTCACAAAAGATATCATTTATCTTTAATAACTCAGTTATCCAAACAAGACTTTTAGATGATGAATTTCCTGATGTAAAAAGACTAATACCACCTAGTTTTACGCAAAAATTAGTTGTTAATTCAAAAGCCTTATCAAGTGCAATTGATAGATGCAGCTTTATTAAGTCGGATGGTAAAAATATCGTTAAACTTACAATCAATGAATCTAATGTAGTTGTTACTTCTAATGGTAATAATGGTTCTTCGTTTGAAGAAATTAGTGTTATTTCTTTTGAAGGATCACCATTTGAAATTAGTTGTTCTGGCAAATATTTAACTGATGCTGTTAAGGCAATGTCAGCAGATGAAATCACTATATCATTTTCAGGAGAGTTAAAACCACTAATTATTACAGATGCTAATGATGGTAGTATTGTTCAATTAATTTCGCCTGTAAGAACTTATAAATAGTATTTATTTTTAAGGGAAATATATTTATTAGCTAATTTAAAGCCCATTTTGGGCTTTTTTATTTTTTAAATAGGTTACCTCTATCATTATTATTTATTTAAAATAGTGCTATAATATTAATAATATGAAAAATATAACTATTAAAGATGAATATGTTACATTGGGACAGTTTTTAAAGATTGCTGATATCATCTCTACTGGAGGTGAAGCTAAAATCTTTCTTTCTAGTAATGAAGTTTATATCAATGGTCAACTTGATACAAGAAGGGGAAGAAAACTATATAAAGGTGATACTTTAGAAATTTTAAAGGAAAAATATACGATATGTTAGTTAGTTACTTAAAACTAAATAATTATCGAAATTATTCTTTAAAAAGTCTCACATTTTCTCCAGGATTAAATATTATTATTGGTAAAAATGGGGTTGGTAAAACTAATATTTTAGAAAGTTTAATTGTGCTTTCTAATACTAAATCTTTTAGAACTTTAGATGATTGCGATTTAATCAAAAAAGATGAACCATATTCACGTATTGAAGCTATAAGTGATATTGGTAAATTAAAGGTTGTGATTAATGATAATGGTAAAAGACTATATTTTAATGACAACCCTTTAAAAAAAACATCGGAATTTATTGGTAAGATTAATTGTATTCTTTTTAAACCTAATGATTTAAATTTGTTTACTGATTCGCCAAGAGATAGAAGAAGGACATTGGATGTTGAAATAGGGAAGGTATCTAAAGAATATCTATTAGCCTTATCTACTTATAATAGTTTATTAAAAGATAAGAATCGTTTATTAAAAGAAGAACATGTTGATTTAAATTATTTGGATTTAATTGATACAAAGATGATAGAACAAATGCAAACTATCATTAATTATCGTAATGAATTTATTGAATTTATTAATTCTCAAATTTCATCAATTTATAATGAATTATCAAATAGTGATACTACTATAAGAATCAAGTATAAGGTTTGTTCAAATATTAATGATTTAAACACCAATATGAAAAGAAGTAGAGAAAAAGATTTGATGTATAAATATGCTACTTTTGGCATTCATCATGATGATTATGAATTCTATTTTAATGATGACTTATTATATTCTGTAGCTAGTCAAGGACAAAGTAGAATGAGTATGATTAGCTTTAAGTTAGCGCTTGAAAAATATATTAGATTTAAGACTAATAGTTATCCTATTATCTTACTTGATGATATCTTATCAGAACTTGATAATGATAATAAAAATCGTTTATTAAAGGCTTTACCTTGTGAAAATCAAACAATTATCACTGGTACGGATTTAGATAATATTAAAATTTTTAATAATTTTAATTTAATAGAAATAAAGGAGAGGGAAAATGGCTGATACAAAAATTAATCATGATGAATATACTTCGGATGATATACAAGTATTAGAAGGTCTAGAAGCAGTTAGAAAAAGACCTGGTATGTATATTGGTACAACATCAGAAACTGGTCTTCATCACTTAGTATGGGAAATCGTTGATAACTCAGTCGATGAGGCACTTGCAGGATATGCTCATACAATCGAAGTGACGGTTGACCCAGATGATATTGTTACTGTTAAAGATGATGGTAGAGGTATGCCGGTTGAAATTCATAAAAAAACCGGTATTTCTACAGTTGAAACCATTTTTACCGTCCTACATGCAGGTGGTAAGTTTGGTGGTGGAGCTTATAAAGTATCTGGTGGTCTACATGGTGTTGGTGCCAGTGTTGTTAATGCTTTAAGTAAATGGTTAGAAGTAACAATTCATAAAGATGGTAAGGTTTATTTTGTAAGATTCCATGAGGGAGGACATGTTGATAAGCCTTTATATGAAATTGGTACTTGTAGTAAAGATGAAAAAGGTTCAACTGTAAGATTTAAGGCCGATGATTTAATTTTTAAAGAAGGAACTGTCTATAACTATAAGACTTTATATGATAGAATCCGTCAAATGGCTTTCTTGAATAAGGGTATTAAATTTATCTTTAATTGGGAAAAGGATGATGAACATAAGGGTTCTACTACTTTCTTATATGAGGGTGGTATTAAAGAATATGTATCTTTCTTAAATGATGGTGAAAATCTATTATTTGAAAATGTTTTATATTGTGATGGTAGTGATGATGAAACAAATATTTCGGTAGAAGTTGCGTTTGAATACAACACTTCATATACTGAAAAAGTTTATTCATTCTGTAATAATATTTTTACACCAGAAGGTGGTATGCATCTAGATGGTTTTAGACAAACATTAGCTAGAGTTGTAAATGCTTATGCGAAAGATAAAAAGTTTTTAAAACCTGATGAGCCTAATTTCACAATTGATGATTTAAAAGAAGGATTAACAGCTATTGTTTCAGTTAAACATCCAGATCCTCAATATGAAGGACAAACAAAGGGTAAACTTGGTAATGCTGAAGTAAAACCTGTTGTTAATAGAATATTTGGTGATTTCTTAAAAAGATGTTTCTTAGAAAATCCTGATATTGCCAAAATTATTATTGAAAAAGCTAAATCAGCTTCAGAAGCTAGACTTGCTGCTCAAAAAGCTAGAGAAACAGTTAGAAGAAAAGATGATTTTGGTGGTGCAAGTCTTCCAACTAAATTAAAAGATTGTGCAAGTAGGGATGCTTCTATTTGTGAAATCTATATCGTCGAAGGTAATTCGGCAGGTGGTAGTGCTCAACAAGGCCGTGATTCAAATTTCCAAGCCGTTCTTCCTTTAAGAGGTAAAATCCTAAATGTAGAAAAGGCAAGATTACATAGAATATTTGATAATGCTGAAATCAGAATGATGATTCAAGCTTTTGGTTGCGGCTTTGGTGATGAACTTGATGTTTCAAAATTACGTTATCACAAGATTGTAATTATGACCGATGCCGATGTTGATGGTCAACATATTGCTTCTTTAATGCTTACTTTCTTATATAGATATTTCAAACCATTAATTGAAGGTGGTTATGTTTATATCGCTATGCCTCCTTTATATAAGGTATTTAAGGGCCAAAAGACCTTAAGATATTGTTACTCAGATGAAGAACTAGAGTTGGCAAAGCGTGACTTTGGTGATGAAAAGTATGATGTACAAAGATATAAAGGTCTAGGTGAAATGGATCCAAGTCAACTTTGGGAGACAACTCTTGATCCAGAACGTAGAACTTTAAAGAGGGTAACAATTGAAGATGCCATTGATGCAGATAGTGTATTCTCGATGTTGATGGGTGATGAAGTAGAGCCAAGACGTAATTTTATTGTTGAAAATGCTCACTTTGTTAAGAATTTAGATATATAGGAGGGCTTATGGAAGAATTAGATAATCGATTTTTCAATCATGGAAACATGAAGGAAGTTAATATCTCTACAGAAATGAGAGAAGACTTCCTAAGTTACTCAATGTCTGTAATTATTGACAGAGCTTTACCTGATGTAAAAGATGGCATGAAACCGGTACATAGAAGAGTTATTTGGGCAATGTATGATGCTGGTTTTACTCCTGATAAGCCTCATGTAAAATCCGCAAATATTGTTGGTGAAGTTATGGGTAAATATCACCCACATGGTGATACTGCAATCTATGACACAATGGTACGTATGGCTCAACCATTCTCTTATCGTTATCCATTGGTTGATGGCCATGGTAACTTTGGTTCTCTTGATGGTGATGGAGCAGCCGCTATGCGTTATACCGAAGCTAGAATGTCTAAAATATCATTAGAACTAGTTAGTGATATTAAAAAAGAAACTATTGATTGGCGTGATAACTATGATGCTAGACATAAAGAACCAGTAGTACTTCCAAGCAGGTTTCCAAATCTTTTAGTAAATGGTTCAATGGGTATTGCGGTTGGTATGGCTACTAATATGCCAACACATAACTTAGGTGAATCAATTGATGCGATTATTGCGGTACTTGATAATCCAGATATTTCTACTATTGATTTAATGAATTTTATCCCAGGACCTGATTTTCCAACAGGTGGATATATTGTTGGTAGAGGTGGCATAAGACAAGCTTATGAAACTGGCAGAGGTTCAATCATCATGCGCTCTAAAGTATTGATT
>CAVBAX010000052.1:0-9272 GCA_963593105.1 Candidatus Methanomethylophilaceae archaeon
CTTAGACAATTAACATATGATAATAAGCTAGTTGATTATTGTATTGTTGATGAGGAAGAAGTTTTATTAATTTATAAAGAAGAAAAGGATATAAAGTTTTCTTATTTAAATTATCATAGTGGAATATTAAAAGATGGATTTAAACTTGAATTGCTTGATGCCAAAATAAAGATGATAGATAAAAATAGAATAGCTATTCTTTCAACTATTAATAAAGATAATTTGGTTAAAAATTCAAACTATGAAATATTAGATGAAACACCTTTTTATTTTAATGGTGCTGGTTTTATAAATGGTAATAGAACAGCTTTATTTATATATGATATTGGTTCTAAGGAGTTAACAAGAATTACAAATGAATATACAAATGTTGCTAAGATAGAAATACGGGATGGAATTGTTTATTATTTGGCAGATGAATATAAAACAAAGTCAACTAATTATCCAAGTATTTATAAATATGATGGTGAAATTAAAATAGTTTATAGTTCAAATGATATTCATATTCGTGATTTTTATTTAGCAGATGATTTTATATATGTATTAGGATCTGATGAAAAGACATGGGGTATTAATCAAAATAGTACAATCTATAAATTAAATAAGGATTTAAGTTTATTCTATGATAATCAAGAAGCCTTGGATAATTCGGTGGGTAGTGATTGCAGATTAGGAAAGGTAAGAAACATTCAAACAAATAATAATGATTTATTTTATGTTTCTACTAGAGTTTCAGGGTCTTATTTATTTAAAAATAATGGTAAAGAAATTAAACTGCCAATTAATACAGAAGGTTCTATTGATGATTTTGTGATAGTTGATAATAGGGTTTATTATGTTGGCTTAATTGGTAATCAATTAGAGGAACTATATAGTTTTGATTTAGATACATTAGGTAATAAACAATTAACTTTTATTAATCAAGAGGTTCTAAATGATAAATATATAGCTGATTATGAAACTGTTAATTTTAGTTGTCATAATTATGATATTAATGGTTTTGTATTAAAACCTAAAGATTATAATCCAAATAAAAAGTATCCAGCTATATTAGATATCCATGGTGGTCCTAAAACTGTATATGGAAAAGTATTCTATCATGAGATGCAATATTGGGCTAATTGTGGTTACTTTGTGATGTTTACAAATCCGATTGGTTCAGATGGTAGAGGTAATGAATTTATGCATATGTCTGGAAAATATGGAACTAAGGATTATGATTGTCTGATGACTTTTGTAGATAAAGTGATTGAAAGCTATCCTGCAATCGATGTGGATAATATTTTTGAAACAGGTGGTTCTTATGGTGGTTTTATGACTAATTGGATTATTGGTCATACTAATCGTTTCAAGGCTTGTGCTTCACAAAGGTCAATTTCAAATTGGACTTCTTTTGCGGGTACTAGTGATATTGGCTATATGTTTGTTAAAGATCAAATACTTGGTTTAGATTTAGATAAAGACCAAGATAAATTGTGGGATAGATCACCACTTAAGTATGCAAATAAATGTAAAACACCAACACTTTTTATTCATAGTGATGAAGATTATCGTTGCCCTATAGAACAAGGCTTACAAATGATGTCGGCTTTAATTGAAAATGGTGTTGAAACAAGAATGTGTTATTTCCATCATGAAAATCATGAATTATCTAGAGGTGGTAAACCTATTAATAGAATTAAAAGATTAGAAGAAATCACCAATTGGTTTAATGCGCATAAAGGAGAAGATAATGTATAATACGGAAAAATTTGATCAACAAAGCTTTGAGCCTAAAAGATTTAAATCTAGTGGAACAGTAATATTACATGGCCAAGAAATTAAATATCACACGGTATCTGAGGATAATGTATTTTATGAAAACGGCAAGCCAATAGCTTCAATATTTTCTTACTCTTATTTTAGAGATGATGTTGAAACAGAAAATAGACCTGTTATTTTTGGCTTTAATGGTGGTCCTGGTTCTAGTTCAATGTATGTTCATGCAGGTTTTTTTGGACTTAAAAGAATAAAATATGATGAGGTTAATAGGGAAAGTTCTTTACCACCATATGAAGTAATTGATAATCCTGATTGTTTACTTGATGTGGCAGATCTTGTGATCGTTGATCCAGTTGGAACAGGTTTTGGTGTTTTATTAGACGATGAACACGCAAAGGATTTCTTTGGAATAGAGGAAGACGGGGAGGCTTTGTTGACTTTTATTGAAATGTGGCTTAGAAGATATAAGCGTTTTAATTCTCCAAAGTATTTAGTTGGTGAAAGTTATGGTTGTACAAGAAGCGCAGTTGCCGCAGGAATATCGTGTAGTGGCTGGGGAGCTAAAAGAGGCTATGGCATCAAATTTGATGGTTTAATCTTAATTGGTAATACTGTAACGGTTGGTAAATATTTTAATCAAGATATTGATGTTGAGCATTCCGTTTTGTATTTTCCAACTTATGCCGCAATCAATTGGTATCATAATCATCCAAGTAATCAAAGTGTTGATGAATTTGCATTGGAAGCCAAAGCGTTTGCGGATAGTGATTATTTATTAGCTTTATATAAAGGCGAAAGCTTAGTTGGCAAACAAAGAGAAGATATTATTAATAAGATTATTTATTATACTGGTGTATCTAAAGAATTTCTTGAAAATAGATCATTAAGAATTGATGAAAAAGGTTTTAGACTTGAGGTAATTAAACATAAGGGCCAAGCAGTAAGTAGATATGATGGTAGATTAACTAGAAACTTAATCAGACCTTTAATAGAAGAAATAGAGAAAGAAGAAGCAGGAGATGGGACTGCTCAAAGATATGATGGTTTCTTTTATGCGGCTTTAAATGGAGTTATCTTACCTTGTTTAAATGTTGATATGGATAGACAATATTTAACTTTTAGAAATTTCTGGGGTGATGGCACTTATAAGTGGAATCTAGAAGAAAAAGGTGGTAATACCGCCTTTAGATTAAGACAAGCCATGGAAAGTTCAAAAGGTTTAAGAGTGTTTTTCGCAAATGGTTGGTATGATGATTGTACTGAAATTGGTATGGCTTATTATACTATTAATCATGCGGGCCTAGATCATTCAAGGGTTTATTTAAAGCCATATAAAGCAGGCCATATGGTTTATTTATCTGAAGATACTTGTAAAGAATTATCTCAAGATATCACAAAGTTTATAGTTGGCTTAGATCAGGCTGAATAGGAGAAAATAATGATTATTAAAAATGGTTTAATTCATGATGGAATTAATAGGGAAGCATACGTAGCTGATATTGAAATCAAAGAAGGAAAAATTATTTCAATAGGTAAAGATTTAGCTGGTGAAGAAATAATTGATGCCTCTAATTTAAATGTTTATCCAGGACTTGTAGAAGCCCATTGTCATATTGGATTAGATGGTTATGGCATTGGCTTTGAAAGGGCAGATTGTAACGAATATGGTAATCCTGATACACCAGAGCTTAGAGCTATTGATGGCATTAATCCTTTTGATCCTACATTTGAAAAAGCAAGAGAAGCTGGTATTACTACAGTTTGTACAGGGCCAGGTAGCGCTAATGTTTTAGGTGGTACTTTTTGTGCAATCAAAACAGTTGGGACAAGAGTTGATGATATGGTGATTAAAAAAGAAGTTGCGATGAAGTGTGCTTTTGGTGAAAATCCAAAGCGCTGTTATAAAGATAAGGGGACTTATTCTAGAATGTCGATAGCTGCTAATTTACGTAACATGTTATTTAAGGCTAAAGAATATATGGATAAAAAGGAAAATGATGAAAGCAAGCCGGCTTTTGATATGCAACTAGAGGCTCTAATTCCTGTTTTAAAAAGAGAAATTCCTTTAAAGGCCCATGCTCACGCTGCTGATGATATTTTTACAGCTATTAGAATTGCCAAAGAATTTAATGTTAAATTAACCCTAGAACATGTTACTGAAGGTCATTTAATTGCGAATGATTTAATTAAAGAAAACTATCCAATGGCAGTTGGACCAACTTTAACACATGCAACAAAGTTTGAATTAAAAGATAAAAGTTGGATAACGCCAAAAGTTTTATCTGATTTAGGTGGACAGGTTTCAATTATTACTGATTCACCTGTTATACCTGAGCAACATTTGCCAATGTGTGCTTCACTCGCAATCAAAGCAGGCATGGATCCTTTTAAGGCTTTACAGGCAATTACTATTAATCCAGCTAAACATATTGGTATCGAAGATAGAGTTGGTTCAATAGAAGTGGGAAAAGATGGCGATATATTAATTACTAAAGGTGATTTATTTGCGATTGATCATGAAGTAAGAAATGTAATTATTGATGGTAAAGTAGTGTACGATTTCGCTTAGAATTCACATTAACTACATTTTATGAGTGCTATAATTTTTTACAAATAAAGGAGGGCTTATAGTATGTATTATTATAGAAGATCTTATGAAATAAATCCTGTTGTTACGGTGATGTTGTTTATTTTTGCGGTTGTACTTGGTGTGATCGCTTATTATGGTTTTGTCAAAAGGGACGAAAACCCTAAAAGTGCATTCTTTTTAAAGCTTAAGGGTTTCTTGAATTTTGACACAATGATTATTGAGGGATTATTAAAGGCTACATATTTAATATTGGCAATCTTTGTGACTTTATTCTCTTTCCAAACAATTCCTTATAGTTTCTTTGTGTTCTTATTTATTTTAGTATTTGGCAATATCTTGCTTAGAGTAATGTATGAAACAAGTATGGTAGCGTTACTAATTTGGAGAAATACATCTGAAATTAATAAGAAAACTAAAACATGTTCAAACTTAGAAGAAAAGATAGAACCTGAAAAGGAAAGTTCTAAGGTTGAAGAAAATAGCGAAACTAAAGAAGAAAAGTCTGAAGCTAAAGAAGAAAATACTGATTCAGAATAAATTAAAGGCGTGTTATAAACTATCTTATTAAATAGTTTAATAAACACGTTTTTTATATGCTTTAAAGAAAATAAAAACTGCGTTATATTTTACTTAATGTGTCTAAAAAATATAGATTAAGTAAAATATAATGATGTTTTTGGCCAAATTTCAACAAAAAGTGCGTTATAATTTACTTAATCTAATAAAAAAACAAGGATTAAGTAAATTATAAGGGGGTTTTCTATATGCTAATTGGAAGAGAAAAAGAAGTAAAGATATTAAATAAAGCGATTCTTGATAATAGTTCTCACTTTATAGCTGTATATGGACGAAGAAGAGTAGGTAAAACTTTCCTTATTAGAAAAACATTTAATAATACTTTTACTTTTAGCTATACCGGTGTCTATGAAGCTAATTTAAAAGAGCAGTTATTTGAGTTTAGTTCTTCTTTAAAGGATGCAGGTTTAAAAATAAAAAGAAAGCCAAAAAATTGGTTAGAAGCTTTTGATTATTTAAAAGATTTAGTAAGACAATCAACAGAAAAAAGAAAAGTAATATTTTTAGATGAATTATCATGGATGGATAGTGCTAGATCTGATTTGATGATGGCCTTAGAAAACTTTTGGAACGGCTTTGCCTCAGCTAGAGATGATGTTGTTTTGATAGTGTGCACATCAGCGACATCGTGGATGTTAAATAAAGTAATACATAATAAAGGTGGTTTATACAATAGACTTACTGATCAAATCCATGTTGAAACATTCAATTTAAATGAATGTCTAGAGTTTGTGAATAAAAATAATCTAAGTTTAAATAAGGAACAAATATTACAGTTTTATATGATTTTTGGTGGAGTGCCATTTTATTGGGGACTTATACAAAAAGAATATAGCTTAAGCCAAAACATAGATAATATTTTATTTAAGAAAGATGCGCCTTTAAGACAAGAATATTATTATTTATATGCATCAATTTTTAAAAAACCAGAATGCTACTTAAAAATTATTGAAGCTTTAGTTAAAAAGAAAAGTGGACTTACTAGGGAAGAAATCATAAAAGAAACAAAGATAAAAAACACTGGTGATTTAACTAATAAATTACAAGAGTTAGAGGTCTGTGGTTTTATTAGAAAATATAATATCCTGGGCAATAAAAAGAAGAACGCAATTTATCAATTGATTGATGCCTATACGCTTTATTACCATAGTTTCTTAAAAGACTATCCTAATGATGAACATTTTTGGACTAATCAAATTAACACACCAAGAATTAATACATGGCTTGGTTTAGCGTTTGAAAGAGTTTGTTTTAATCACATTAATCAAATTAAAAATAAATTAGGAATTTCTGGTGTACTAACAGAAGTGTATTCTTTTAAAACAAATGCGGATTTAGATAAGGGAATTCTAGGATCACAAATTGATATGTTGATTGTTAGAAAAGATCAAGTAATCAATTTATGTGAAATTAAATATTCAAATTCTCAATACATAATTGATAAAGAGACTGATTTAAAAATCAGAAATAAGATAAATGATTTAATAATTTCTTCTAAAACTAAATACGCAATTAAGCCAACCCTAATAACAACATATGGTCTAGTTGAAAACTCATATTCTTCAAATATAAGTTCAGTTGTCACAATGGATGATTTGTTTGAAAAATAAAAAGGACCTAAGTCCTTTAATATGGAAATATTTGACACATCTGACAATAAGCTTTTAAATCCTTATCTTTAAGATTACTTTGACAATATGTCTTTAATTCTTTTTTAGTTGTCTTTTTAGATGCAGCTGTTGCTTGTAAGATGATGGTTGCCTTCTTTTTATCAGGAAAAACTGTTTGAATAATATTGGCTAGTTCATCTTGATATTTCTTTAAATCTTCTTCGGTTTCAACAACCATCTTTTGACTCTTAGATTTCTTTTTCTTTTTCTGTTTTACTTTAACTTCAACATCAATAACATTATTTTCAAGTTTAACAACTTCTTTTACTGGATTTAAAAACTCTTTAATAGAAGCAGCTTGATAACCTTTGCGATTATGTTTCTTTAAATAATCAAGTACAGCTTTATAGCCTTGATCTTTAGATAGTATTATTATTTGAGCATCTTCATATTTAGAAATAATTTCACCAATCATTAAAGATAATTGAAAATCTAAATAGTTTTTGCCAATATGTCCTGTTTCTTCAATAATATATTTAGCTTTACTTCTTAGTGCTTCTATGATTATTGGGCTTTTAACATTTTCACTATTAGAGTTTTGTGTACCAACTAGAATATAAATCATATCGTCTTCATCTAGTTTGCTTGCACCATCAAGAGCCCACCAGCCTACGTTTTCGCTGTCAATTAAGAAAACTCTCATTATTTAATTCTTACCTTGCCAATGGCTTTTAGTATTACTTCTTTGTTTTGTGCTTTCATACTAGGGCGATGTGCATCGCTTGGATAGAATGTAACATAATTACCGCCACTTAATGTTAATGTTGCACATTCTTCTTTAGGATTTTCAAAAAACATAATGTCTTTTTCTTCGTTATATTCTGTAGTTGGACTAACACGGTTTACATCAATTAGACTCATGGCTTCAGTTCCTTTAATCATATATTGAATGTCTACGTATTTTTTATGTGATTCAAATTTACAATCACTTACATCTTTTGTTTCATATGATTTAACAATATAGTAGAAATCATCATCTACAACAAATGTTTTTCCTGCGTCTTCTTCTTTAATATCAGCGTTTAATAGATAGTTGATTGCTTCTTGTGTATTCATGGGTATACCTTCTTTCAGTTAATATTATAATATTAATAAGAATAAATAAGAGGCAATAAAAATGGATTTAAGTAAATGTAGAGAAGAAATTAATAAAATAGATGATCAAATGAAAGAACTATTCTTAAAAAGAATGGAAGTAGTAAGTGAAGTTGCTAAGTATAAGATAGAAAACAAGATGCCTATCTTTGACGCAAAAAGAGAAGAATCAATGAAAGAAAGATTAAGTAGTGATACAGGTGATATGAAAGAATATTATCTTGCTTTCTTAGAAGAAATGTTAGTTCAATCTAAGAATTATCAAAAGAAATTAATAGATGAAAATGGAAAATAAGACATTAATTGTTTGTAGTAATGAATATAAAAAAAGCATATTAGCTCGCTTTTATAATGAAAAGAAAATAATGAATGTTTCTTTTTTGACATTGGAAGAATATAAGAAGAATTACTTTTTTGATTATGACTATAAGGCTATTAAATATTTAGTTGATAATTATAAATTGAGTGTTAAAAATGCTAAGGAGATAATTGAGAATTTATATTATATAGAAGATAAAAAATATAATAATGAAAAACTAGATAATTTGCTTAAGTATAAAAAAGAATTAATTGATAATAATCTATTAATATTTAATCCTTTATTTAGTTCTTATCTTAAACAAAGAAATGTTGTTGTTAAGGGATATGGAAAATTAGATAAGTTTAATAGTAGTTTATTTGAAAATATCGAAGAATATGAAAATAAAAATAAGTCGTATTCTATAGTTGAATTTTCTGATATTGAAAAAGAAGTGGAATATGTTTATAACGCAATATATGATTTATTAAATAAGGGTGTTGATATTAATTCTATTTATTTATTAAATGTTGCGGATGAATATAACAGTTATATTAAAAGATTTAATAGTTATTATGATTTTAAGATAGAAGATAGAAAAAGTAATTCATTATATGCGACAAGTTTCGCTCAAGAATTTTTAAATAATATTAAAAAATTAGATCGAATAGATTTATATAATTTATTGATTGAATCAAATAATGATTATTCAAATAAGTTAATTAATATCATTAATAAATATGTTGATGTAGATTTAAAAGATGTCTATGATTTTATTGTCGAGGATTTAAAGAATACTAATATAGATAATTCATTAGAAAATGCTGTTAAGTGTAAGAATATGTTTACACCTTTTAATGATGATGACTATGTCTTTATGTTGGGTTTTAATGATTTGATTCCAACTGTAAAAAAAGATAATGATTATATATCAGATAATTTAAAGCCTTTAGTTAATATGTCTAGTATTGAAGAAGAAAACTTTATTTTAAAGGAAAATACTAGAGCTTATTTGTCTAATATAAAAAATCTTTATTTATCTTATTGTATAAGTACACCTTTTAAGGCTCATGATAAACAAACTTTATTAAGTGATGTTAGTTATATTAGTTTAGATAATGATAATAAGCATTCTCATAAATTAAATAAAAATAAGTATTCAGAAAAATTAGATAATTTAAATAAGTATGGAATTAAAAGTGCCGACTTAAATGAATTATATACAACTTATAATACAAATGGTTTTAATGAATATGATAATTCATATAAAGAATTTGATACA
>CAVBAX010000053.1:0-9260 GCA_963593105.1 Candidatus Methanomethylophilaceae archaeon
GATATAAATTTCCTTACCATATCTAGAATAAACTTTAGATTTCATTGCTGCAGTCTTAGCCATTGCAGCAGCTCTTACTTCATGTGCTCTTCCCATAATTTTTACCTCTCAACTAATACATTATATATTTTTTTAATTTATTGACAAATACTTCGTTGTTAGAAATGAATTTATTAGGTTTAAAAGTTAAAGCTTCATTAACTTTTTGATCAAAATCATCTCCATCATTCATGACTGTTAAATATCCTTTTTGTTTATAAGCATTAACTATTTGAAGTTGATGATCATTTTGATGTTCACCATATTTTGATAAACGTGGTACAGCTAAAACGGATTTGCCATCATTCAAACAAGAAACAATAGTTCCCACTCCCCCATGACAAATAATCAAATCAGCATCGTTTAAATATTTGTCAAATATATCCTTATCTAGATATTTATAAATCTTAAATTTATTGGATTTATAATCAGTAAAGCCAGCTTGAACGATAAATTCATCTTTAATATTAGATTTTTCAATATAGTCTAATAATCTTTTAAAAGGCTTATCTTGTGTTCCCAAAGTAACAAAAATCATTAGAATATAGACCCCCAACATTCAGCATTTGGATATACTTTTAATAGTTCAGGCCATTGGACAATAAATTTATCTGCTATTGGATAAATGAGTTTACCAGCCTTAGTACCAGTAGTAATATTTGCCATCGTCTCAATCCACACTACTTTCTTTTTAAAAAGATGGGCAATTTTACACATTGGAACAGCAGTATGAGTGCCTGTTGATATTACAAAATCTGGCCTAATTATCAAAAAATAAATAAAAGACAAAACTATATTAAACGGAAAAATAAATAGATATGGAAGCATATGATCTTGAGTTCCATATATTAAATATTTAACTTTCTTGTATTTATTTTTTAAAAATAAAGTTGAAGCTGTTTTCTCTGTTATCAAAGTATAATCAACATCATTAAAAATCCCCTTCAAAGCAAGGAGCTCTTCTAAATGACCACCACCACTTGAAATAAAAATTACTTTCTTCATAAATGGATTAAAACCTTATACATTATACTACAAAGCAAGCATACAAAAACCCGGATTATGAAACCGGGTTTATAAGTTATTTAGCTAGAGCTTCTTTTACAATAGTAGAAACTTCAGCTTCAGTTTGACAATTAATTGCCTTATTAGCAAGTTCTTGCATATCAGATAGCTTTAGACCATTAATAATCTTTCTAGCTCTTAAAATTGAAGTTGCAGACATTGAAAATTCATCAAGTCCTAAACCTAACAATAAAGGAGCAGCCATAGGATCACCAGCCATCTCGCCACACATGCCAACCCATTTGCCATTAGCGTGTGCACCATCAATAGTCATCTTAACAAGTCTTAAAATAGAAGGATTTAAAGGTTGGTATAAATAAGAAACCTTTTCAGACATTCTATCAGCAGCCATTGAATATTGAATTAAGTCATTAGTACCGATAGAGAAGAAATCTGCGTGCTTAGCAAATTGATCAGCAAGTACAGCACTAGCAGGAATTTCAACCATCATACCAACTTCAATTTTATCTGCAACCTTAACACCTTCAGCAATTAGTTTAGCTTTTTCTTCTTCAAAGATAGCCTTAGCATCCTTGAATTCTTGAATAGTCGCAATCATTGGAAACATGATACAAAGTTTGCCATAAACAGACGCTCTAATTAAAGCTCTTAATTGAGTTCTAAAAACATCTGTTCTGTCTAAACAAAATCTAATAGCTCTATAGCCTAAAAATGGGTTCATTTCTTGTGGGAAAGTGAAATAATCCAATTTCTTATCACCACCAATATCAAGCGTTCTTACAACAACTTTTCTGCCATTCATGCCTTCAAGAACAGCTTTATAAGCGTTAAATTGTTCTTCTTCAGTTGGGAAATCGGTTGTTGAATTCATATATAAGAATTCAGTTCTAAATAAACCAACGCCTTCACCACCATTATTTAATACACCTTCAACATCTTGAGGACCACCAATATTACCAGCAAGTTCTACTTGATGGCCATCTAATGTAATACTTTTTTGATTTACTAAAACCTTAAGAGCTTCTTTTTCTTTGTTGAAAGCATCTCTTTTTTCAGAATATGTTTTAACCTCTTCTTCACTTGGATTAACAATAACAACACCATCAACCGCATCAAGAACTAACATATCACCATTTTCACAAGCGCTTAAAATATTACCTGTACCTACAACAGCAGGAATTTCAAGAGATCTAGCCATAATTGCAGAGTGACTAGTTCTACCACCAACTTCTGTACAGAATCCTAATGTATATTTCTTGTTTAAAGAAGCAGTATCAGAAGGTGTTAAATCTTCTGCAACAATAATAACTTCTTCATCAATTGCTGTTAAATCAGGAATTTGTAAACCTAAAATGTTACATAATAAACGATAAGAAACATCCTTAATATCAGCAGCTCTTTCTTTAAAATAATCATTATCCATCGATTCAAACATAGCAATCATATTATCAGATACTGTCTTACATGCATAATCAGCAGTATTTTCTTGATCAATCATATCAATAATTTGACTTGCATATTCTGGATCTTGAGCCATCATAAGATGAGCATCGAAGATTGCTAATTCTTCTTCAGATAAATTAACGCTAGCTCTTTGTTTTACTGCGTTAATATCAGCAACTGTTTTTTCTAACGCGCTATTAAAACGAGTTTTTTCGTCTTCTTTTGAACCTTTCAATTCTTTAGATATAGTAACAACTGGAGCTTGTAACTTAAATACTTTTCCAATTGCGATGCCACTACTAGCAGCAATACCTTTAACCATGTATTTTCCCTCCTACATACCTATAAATTTTAACCTATTTCATTGGTCGAGACAACTTAAAAAGTTAGCATAAGCCTTAGCTCGATGACGATAATAAGTCGAAGTCGAAAGGTAGCCCAAATACCATGTACCCCTCTTACCTTTAATAACCTCATTAGATATTATAAAATAATCCATTTCATCTAATGCGTTGTGTAAAACATCTTCAATATAGTCAATCTTCCTACGTTTATTTCTTAGATTCTCCATATCAACTTTCATTATTTTTGCCTTTTCAAAATACATCATGCACATAGCGTAGTAATCTGCGATTTCCAAAATAAGTGACCTGTTTACAGCAGCAGCATTTGTATGATAGTTCATTTTGAGACTTCAATTAGTCCGTATTGACCATCATTTCTTTTATAGACAACAGCAATCTTGTTAGCGTCTATATCTTTATAAATAAAGAAAGAATGTGATAACATTTCCATTTGCAAAATAGCTTCATCAAGTGTCATTTCATCGGCGTAAACAGTTTTGGTCTTCACAGGAATATCAGGTTCTCCAGCTTCCTCTTCAACGAAAGAAACAGCTAAAGATTCTTTATGTCTTCTAGATAAACGAGACTTTTGTCTTCTAATTTGTTCTTCAATCTTGTCAATAGCTAAATCTACACCGGTTTTAAAGTCTTCATGAACAATTTCAGACCTTAACAATCCAACTTTAGTTGGAATAGTAGTCTCAATTTTTAAAGAGTCATTATAAACTCTAACAGTAAAACGAGCAGTAGTATCTTCGCTAACAGCGAAATACTTAGTTAAAAATGAAAGACGGTTCTCAATGTGTTCTCTCATTTCATCAGTAATAGTGACATTTTCACCATAAATCGCAAATTTCATAATATACCTCTTTCTAAATTTGCTTCTTAAGCCATTTATATACTAAATATAAACCATAAGCATCTAAACCACAGTATTCAATTAATTCTTCTTTAACCTTATCGATATTATCGGTTTTGCCCTGATCTATGCTTCGCCAATTAAAGACAGCTTTCATACCATCATTTATTTCCAGTTGCTTATAATCCATGTCTGAAACTATACTTACAAGCTTCTTTAAAGTAAAGTTACCTGCCATTCTAGTATCATATACTAGCCCTTCCAAGAAAGGTTCTGCCAAATCATAAAATCGATATTTGATGTTCAACAAAGCTTCTCTATATTCTTTAAAATAATCAGCAAGTTCTCTAATTCGTCTGCATTCTGCTCCATATGCATTATAGGCAACAATAGGACCTGTAGGAGGGATATATTTCAAAAGTCCTTCAGCAAACTCTTTTCGACAATCACCCTTGCCCAAGAAAGAATATTTATTGAGATTGTCATTTTCATCTAAAGTATAAAGTACAAATTCAAATGGTAATACATCGAGTGGTTTCATCCCATCAAACTCAGGAATTAAATACGTATCCCATTCAAAATCAATGAAAGTAATTGGCCTAATATCTAAATTTTTTAACCAATCCTTAAGCGCATATTTTAGTACAAATCTGCCACCATTTTTGCTGGCCATGATTTGCGCATATTGAACACGATTTCCTTCAAGTAAAGAAGTATCCACATCCTTAAGTAACCTGATACCTCTTTTATACATTAAATCTTTATTTGCACTAGAGACAAGTGTCAAAACACTATCGTCTTCTATCTTCTCTTCTTCTTTAAAACAATTATAGTAATAAGGACATACTCCTCTAGCATGACATGTGCGTGATTTGTGTGGAAGATAAGAGTCTATCGTTGATGATTCTATACGTTTTATTATTGATCTAAAATCATAGACTTCTTCGTCAAACAAATCATGCAAGTCTTTTCCATCGATATTATCAACTAAAAAGAATAACTTTTCAACTTCTAATATGTCTGAAAAAACATAATCTTTGTTGATATAAGCTAAATATACTTTGTTTATTTCAATATTTAGTATTCTTAAAGCTTCAACATTTAAACTAAAATAGGATTTATCTAATTCCTTTATAGAAGTACCATTGTGTACAAAATAAACATCATAAGTATTATCTTCTCTCTTATGCATGATTGGAATTTTTACACGAAAACCATTAGACTCAAATCTTATTTTAACGAACCATTCATATCTACCATTATTATCAAAGAAAACATCGTTTCCATCACCAACTGTTCCCTTTAGATAATCATCAACATGCAAGAATCTTACAAGTAACTCAATTAAAGATTCATCGCTTCTCAAGTAGTGATTGAAAGAAGTAGATTCATTTTTAGAATAAAAATATAGTCTAGGACACTTCAAATACTTCTTTAAATCCGTTATATGATACATAACTACCTAACCAAATTATAGCATGTTAAATATAGATTTTTTCAACACGCGCATTAATATTACAAATTAATTCATAAGAAATAGTATCAATATTAGATGCAATAGTATCTAAATCGCCATAAATTAGTACTTCATCATACAAATCGCAATCAATATTAGATACATCTATCATTGTTTGATCCATGCAAATATTACCTAAAATATTACATGGACTACCATTTACATATACAACATTTCTCCCGCTATTCAAACGTGAATAGCCATCACCATAGCCTATCGCAATAGTCGCAACCTTTATATCTTTATCAGCGATAAATCTGCGATTATAGCCTATAGGTTCACCTTTTTTTACATCCTTAATATGAGTGATAACACTTTTTAAACTTAAAGCTGGCTTTAAACCCTCAAAACCACCTAGCCCGTGTAATATTAGACCAGGTCTAACCATATCTAAATGATAATAAGGATGTTTGAAAATAGTTCCTGAATTAGCACAATGTCTAATTTTGAAAGAGATGCCCATTTTTTCTAATTCATTAAGATGATACATAAATAAATCAAATTGTTTTTTTGAAAATTCATCATCTAAACAATCAGAGAAATGAGTAAAAACACCCTCAAAATCAATATTATTTAAACGATATGTTTCAATCATTTCATTAGTATCTTTAAAGCCAATTCGATTCATGCCAGTATCAATAGCCATATGAGCTTTTATATTAATACCTAAACCATTAAGTTCATTGGCATACTTTAAAGAATAAATGCATTGCGTAATATTATATTCATTTAAAAGCCTAGCATCTTCAATTGGTGTATAAGACAAAATCAATATCGGTGTACTAATACCAGCATCTCTAAGTTCAATTGCTTCTTCTAAAGTACTTACCGCAAAATAATCAGCATGTAATTTTTCATAAAGAATAGCAAGTTTTACAGCACCATGCCCATACGCATTATCTTTAATAACCGGACACATCTTTGCGCCATTAGCTTGTTTTTTTATTAAATTATAATTATCTTCAATATTTTTAAGATTAATTTCTACCCATGTTCTTTTACTCATGATTAATATTTTAACGCAAAACCATGGTAATAGATTAAATAAGTGTGATAGTACCAAACGGTCTAGTTACAAGTTCCATAATTGAATCTTCACCAAAAACACTAGACAACACCAACTTATAATCTTCTACCATTTTTAAAGGCACAATAGCTTGAATAGTACCGCCAAAGCCACCACCATGTACTCTATATGCACCAAGATTACCCAAAATATAATCAGATAAAGCTAAGCCGATTGATAAAGGTTGATTCTTTGGCATAGAACTTGGATATACATTTTGCAAGTACATATAGCTAGATCTACCAGACTTATTGATAAGTTGCAAAAGTGCATCAATATCCTTATTTTCAACAGCCTCTTTTTCCTTTATAGCCCTATCATCTTCAGTATATAAATGAAAAGCTCTTAAAACACAACGATCATTATTAAGTTTTTCTCTTATTTCTTTAATATGGGTAAAGAAATAATTTTGATCACAATCCGTTAAAACTTCTCCACCCATAAGCTTTGCGACATCTTTCATTTCACTAGGAACTGCCGAATATTCATCACTTAAATCAGCATGGTCACCCTTTGTATTAACTAAAATTAACTCATAACCATAGTCCTTAAAATTGAATTCGTAATTTTTAACAACAGGTGCACTAGGATCTTTAAAATCCATCGCAACAAAACCACCAACCGAGATAGTTGCTTGATCTAATAGACCAGATGCCTTACCAAAATATGTATTTTCTGCATATTGGCTAATAATAGCTCTATCTATTGGAGAAATAGTGCCATTATTATATAGAGAGTTAAATATTTCAACAATCATCACTTCAAAGCAAGCACTACTAGACATGCCAGAGCCAATAGCAACACCCGAATCACAAATTGCTCTAAAGCCCCCTATTTTATAACCCAATTCTTTTAATCTAGCACCAATGCCTCTAATCAAAGACTTAGAAGTAAACTTCTCGTTTTCATTTACTTCTAAACAATCTAAATTAACCAAACAATCATCAAATTTTGCATCAACAAAGGTACAAACATTATCCTCACTAGCCTTAACAACACAAACATTATCAATATTAATAGTAGCTGATAAAGTATGACCTCTTTGGTGATCGGTATGATTGCCACCAATTTCTGTTCTACCTGGAGAAGAAATCAAATGATAATCACCATCACCAAAGCGTTTGTAAGCTTCTTCAAGTAATTTGATATATCTTTCCTTTTCTAAAGTTAAATCATCACTACCCTTAATCTTAGATAGTTGGACATCAATTGCACTACTATTGATGTATTCTTTTAATTCGTTATATCTCATAGTTAATCCCTTTCAATTGTATAAACGATAGAATGTGAAACTTTTTTATTTGCATAAATATAAGGTTTTATAAAATCCTTATAGTTAATGCCATTTGGATAATATTGGCACTCAAAACAAATACCATAATAATCATCATAATTCCTATTATATTTGCCCTTTAATTTACCTAAATAATTAGCTGTATAAACATGCATGCCTGGCAAATCACTTTCAACTGTCAAATTTAAATCATTAAGTTTTAAAGTAGCCATTTTTTTAAAGTTTGTATCTTCAAACACATAATTATGATCGATACCTTTTTTAGATAAATTATTATGTCCTTTTTTTAAAACATCACTAATTTTACATAAAGAAGTAAAATCAAAAGCAGTATTCTTTACATCAATTACTTCATCAGAAGCCATAGAACCATTATTTAGAGCAACCCTATCAGTATTGATAAACAATTCATGTTCAAATACAGTATCTATTCCCCCATTTAAATTAAAATAAGAATGATTAGTAACATTCAAGATTGAATCTTTATCGCAAAGTCCTTCAAAACAATAAATCAGCTTATTAGCATCTAGCTTATAAGTGACATCTAGATTTAAGTTACCAGGAAAACCACCTGACATATCGCTATCAAATAAAGTAAGCGTTAGACTATCATCTTTCAATTCTTTTAATTCATAAGCTCTAAAGCTTAAGTCACCAACACCAGAATGAAGTGTTTTATCTATCTCATTTAAAGATAATTGATAAGTTATATCATTTATCTTAAATCTACCATCTTGAAGTCTATTAGCATTTCTTCCTACCGTTGCACCAAGATGAGGTCCTGTATTTTTAAAATAATCATTTTGATTATCAAAACCCAAAACCATATCAACATTAGATTTTTTATCAATAAAAGAAATTAAAGTAGCACCAACAGAAGATATTTTGACCTTTAAAAAGTCATTTTCAATTACATAAATCATACTTCACCATTAGCCTTTACAAGCATCGCCGCACCCAAAACTCCTGGTTCGCTTAAAGAAGCTAAAGCTATTTCAGCAGGTCTAACACCATTAAAATACTTATGATAAGCTTCTATCATCTTATCAAAATAAAGTTTATTTTGATGATTAGCAACGCCACCACCAATGACAAAAATATGTGGATCACAAATTTGGCCAATTGTCGCTAGTAGTTTGCCCATTTGATCAGCCATTTCATCTATTGCGTCAATTGCTTTTTGATCACCTTTTTCATAATTTGCAAAAAGTACTCTAGCATTAGAACCTTCACCATACAATTTAGAAGCTACAACGCCCAAGCCTCTACCACTTGATAAAGCCTCAATACTACCATTATTCAAATCATTCTTATTATCTTCATTTACATCTCTTACAATAATATTACCGATTTCACCCGCATAACCAGTTTGGCCAGATACCACATGATGATTAATAATAAGTGCACCACCAATACCAGTAGAATGAGTAATATAGTAAACAATTGGCTTGCCCTTACCTGAGCCTAGCATCGCTTCAGCAAGACCTGCCATATTAGCATCATTATCAATATAAACAGGTAACTTATATCTTTCTTCTAGAATTGCTGCAATTGGATAATTTTTAAAACCGATTAAATTATTAGAAATAGACATTACCTTGTTGTAGGTATCAACAGGACCTGGAACAGCAATACCAATTCCTAAAGTGTTTGATATATCACTTATCTTATCT
>CAVBAX010000054.1:0-9218 GCA_963593105.1 Candidatus Methanomethylophilaceae archaeon
CCATTTGCATATGCTTTTTAGTTATTTCATCAATGGTGATTACTGAAAGGCCACTGTTTTCAGCAGCTTTTCTGGCCAATACCCTTAAAATTGAAAAATTAACAATCGGATGATTATAGGCGTCTGATTCATTAATCATATTCGACTCATTGGCAAGAGATGTCATATCTGATATTACTTTATTAAGACTTTTAATATCACCAGTTTCGATAATATGCATAAACTTATGTTCAGCATCATACCTTTTATAAATATCATCATAGTTGTAGATGACTTTAATAGGTTCCTTTTTAAAGGTTTTAGGCGATAATACACCTTCAATGCGACGATATTTATATTGAATAAATGCCGAATTAAATGATTGACATACATTATTGACAACATTTTGAATTGTATTGGTATAAACTACTGGAAGCGAAACTAAAAATAACCTTAATTTTACGGCAATAGAAGCATTTAATTTGGTTTCAATTAAAATCTTTTCTAAATCTTTTTCATTATATTCTTTTTGCACATAAGGTCCAATTATATAGAAATAATCTTCAAATTTAAAAATTGACAATAAAGTTCCAAGTGGTTCTTTTATTTCATATAGAGTATGGCTATCAAGTATAGGTAAAGTGAAATTTAAAGAGGTGAATGTTGAAGCACTTTGCAGTTTCTCTATTACACAATTGTTTTCTTCAAAGGCCTTTAAATCAATCTCAGGATTTTCTATTTTTGTGATATTTGTTTGTAGAAAATTTTTAAGTAAAGTGATAAATAATTCATCATTCATATCATCATTATAGTAAAAATATCTTTTTATAGCTAAAATAATTCTATTTATGTTAATTTTGTCACAAAAATAAGCGTTTTCATTCGAAAAATTGGATAAATAACTACTATTTCAAACATTTTACTTCTAACGGTCCTCTTTTTAATGGTGCTAGTATTATGCTAATAAAAGGAGAACGATTATGGAAAAAAATGTTCAATATCGTAGAGCTAAAACTTGGCAAATAGCTTTAACCACAATGACTGGCGCTGGTCAAATGGCATTTTATATTTTAATGTCTAGCGCAACTTATATTGGTAATGCCAACTTTGGCATACTAGTATCTTTAACAGGCGTTATTATTACAGCCTCTAGAATTTTTGATGGCATCAGCGATCCTATCATCGCCTATTTCTTAGAAAGGTATAATGGCAAAAAGATTGGAAAGGTAAGATTTTCAACATTAGTTGGTTGGTTTATTATGTCTTGTTCAATTCTATTAATGTGTAATCTTGGACCTAAATTACATTTAAGTGGCATTGCTGGTGTAATTTATTTTGTGTTTTGTTATTTCAACTATATTATTGGCTATACCTTTGTATCTATTGCAGGGCAGGTTAACGCTAATATTTTAACTAATGATCCTAAACAAAGACCTAAGATTTCTGTTTGGAACACCGTTTATTCTTATTTAACGCCAATGATTTTATCTATTTTCTCAATGGCTGTTTTGCTTCCTAAATTTAATAATATTCAAGGAACTGATTATTTTGCCTCTTATAGTTATATTGTTATATTGGTATCTGGTATTTTCTATGCGTTATCATGTGTTGGTGTAGCTGAATATGATGTGCCAGAAAGCTATGCAAGTATTGCGATAGATGGAGCGATCAAGGACAAAGACAATAAACCTACAGTTCATGATATGCTTGTGCTAATCAAGGAAAATAAGGAACTTCAAAGATTTATCATTTCGGCATCAAGTGACAAACTTGCGCAAACTATCAATTCTGCTTCAGTTGTCTCAACTTTGCTTTATGGAATTATGTTAGGTTCAATGGGCCTATCAACCATACTTTCAGCTATCGCAATGTTGCCTTCAATTATTTTTGCGATTATTGGTTCAAAAATATGTGGCAATAAAGGTAGTAGATATACTGTTATCAGATGGTCTTGGCTATGTATTATTGTAAATGTTGCCTATGGTTTCTTCTTGTATTTTGCCCCAACTGAACTTGTAGGCGGTGTATTAAAGGGAAACATTAATACTAGTGCAATTATTGTGATGGTACTATTTGTATTATTTAATTTCGCAATTAGTGCTACTAAGATGGTAGTATCAGTTGCTACAAATTCAATGAGAATGGATGTTGTTGACTATGAACTTGATAGATCTGGCCGCTATATGCCCGCTACTGTCTCCGCTACATATTCATTTATTGATAAGATTATTTCTTCGTTTGGTGCAACAATTGCTACAGTCTTTGTGGGCTTTATTGGCTATACTACTACAGCCCCTCAACAAGGCGATCCTCTAACAACTGGAGTAAGAATAATTACAATTGTGCTTCTTGTTATATTTCCACTAATTGGTTGGGTTTGCACATTATTGGCACTTAGAAATAGTGAATTAACTTATGAAAAGATGGAACAAGTGCAAGTAAGTATCGCTTCAAAAAAAGCGGAATTAAAGAAGGAGAATTAATATGGAATATTTATTTAATGATGATTGGCGGTTTTATAAGAATGATGAATGCTTAAATATAGATCTTCCTCATACTTGGAATAATGTTGATGGTCAAAGCAATTCTGATTATTATCGTGGCACTTGTTTTTATACAAAGAGATTTATTAAACCAAATCTAAAAGAAGATGAAGAATGCTATATTGAATTTAGAGGTGTAAATTCTATTTCAAATATCTATTTAAATGATGAATTACTTTTAACTCACAATGGCGGTTATTCTACTTTTAGAGTTAATCTAACAAATAACTTAAAAGATGAAAATATCTTAAAAGTAGAAGTAGACAATAGTGTAAATGATTATGTTTATCCTCAAAAAGCTGACTTTACTTTTTATGGTGGTATCTATCGTGATGTTTATCTAGTTATTAAAAATAAAAAGCACTTTGATTTAGATTATTATGGTGGAAGTGGTGTCTATGTCGATTCTAAAATTGATGGCACAGTAAATATAAAAGTATATACTACAGGTGGCGATAAAGTTAGAATTGAAGTTGATGATAAAAGCAAGACAATAGACTTAAAAGATGGTTTTGGCTATACTAGTCTTAAATTAGATAATCCTCATTTATGGAATGGCTTAAAAGATCCTTATTTATATTCTTTAAAAACTTATTTAATAAGTGAAGATAAAGTAGTTGATGAATGTACAACAAGATTTGGTATAAGAGAGTATTGTTTTGATAGTGAAAAAGGTTTTTATTTAAACGGATCATCTTATCCATTGCACGGAGTATCAAGACATCAGGATAGACTAGGTGTAGGCAATGCCTTAAGTAAGCAAATGCACAAAGAAGATATGGATTTAATTCTTGATGTTGGTGCTAATTCAATTCGTTTAGCTCACTATCAACATGATCAATATTTTTATGATTTATGCGATGAAAAAGGTCTGATAGTATGGGCTGAGATTCCCTATATTACTGTACATATGCCAAAGGGAAGAGATAATACAATTAGCCAAATGAAAGAGTTAATTGTTCAAAACTATAATCATGCATCAATTATATGTTGGGGACTATCAAATGAAATTACTTTACAAGGAGTAAATGATGACTTATTAGAAAATCATCAAATATTAAATGATTTAGTCCATAAGATGGACCCTAATAGAGTTAGTGCTATGGCTAATTTATTCATGCTAGAAACTGATTCAAATCTTGTATCTTTACCTGATATTTGTGGATACAACTTGTATTATGGTTGGTATGTTGGCGAAGTAGAAGATAATGATGCTTGGTTTGATAACTTCCATAAGGAACATCCAAATATTAAGATTGGTCTGACTGAATATGGTGCTGATAGTGTTATAAAAATTCAATCGCCAAAACCTACAAAAGGTGATTATTCCGAAGGCTATCAAGCTTTATATCATGAACATATGTTAGAAATGTTTTCTAGTCGTCCTTTTATTTGGGGAACCTATGTTTGGAATATGTTTGAATTTGCAGCAGCTGGAAGAGATGAGGCAAATGATCCTGGTAAGAATCATAAGGGTTTAGTTACTTTTGATAGAAAGACAAAAAAAGATGCTTACTATATTTATAAGGCGTATTGGAGTGAAAAACCATTTGTACATTTATGTGGCAAAAGATATGTTAAAAGGCTTGAACCTAAAACTGAAATTAAAGTATATTCAAATTTGGATGAAGTAACTTTATATGTGGATGATAAAAAGATTTCTACAATAAATGAAAAACATATCTTTAAATGGAATATTGATATAAGTGGAAAACATCATATTAAAGTAGTATCTAATGAATATGTTGATGAAATGGATATTGAAAAAGTAGATGAACCATGTGTTGATTATTTTGCCTCAAAAGATAAAGTAAGAAATTGGTTTGATGAAGAAACTAAAGTTGAAGATAGTCTAGATTATTTTACTTTAAACGATACTTTAAAAGATATTTCAAGTAATCAAAATGGAAAAATTCTAATAGATTCTTTAATGACTCAAATGAACCAAAAGACAGCGGGTGGCATGGGCGAAGGTGTTAAAATTCCAAAAGCGATGATGGAAATGGTTGCTAGACAACCCCTAAAGAAGCTGCTTGTACAAGCTGGCGTTGATTTAAATAGTGAAGAAGCTAAACAATTAGAAATGGCATTAAGACATATAAGGAAGTAGTTATGAATAAATTTAATAAAGATTTTTTGTTAGGAGCGGCAACAGCAGCTCATCAGGTTGAAGGAAATAATATAAATTCTGATTATTGGATTATGGAAAATTTACCATATTCTCAATTTGTCGAACCATCTTTAGATGCGGTTGATCATTATCATAAATATAAAGAAGATATAAAAATGCTAAAAGATGCTGGTTTAAATGCCTATCGTTTTTCAATCGAATGGGCAAGAATTGAACCAGAAAAAGGTAAATTTGATGAAACGCAAATGAATCATTATCTTGATATGATTACTTATTGTAAAAAATTAGATATAGAACCAATCGTAACACTTATGCATTTCACATCTCCTGCTTGGCTTATTAAGATGGGAGGTTGGGATAATGAAGAAGTTATAGCTTTATTTACTAACTATGTGGAATATGTAGTTAAACATATTAAAGATGATGTTAGATATATTTGTACCATTAATGAAGCTAATATGAGACTTCAAATTAAATCATTGATGGAACGCTTTATGAAACAAATGATGGCTGCTAGTGAAGGCCAAGTTCAAGTTGGTTTAAATTTGGATAATCCAATGGAAAAGATGAAATTAAATGCTTTGGAAAATGCTAAAGTATTTAATGATCCTTCACCACATACTTTTGTGTCTGCAGCTGGTGAAAAAGGCGATGAAATTGTATGTAAATGTCACTTGAACGCAAAAAAGAAAATTAAGGAAATTAATCCTGCTATAAATGTTGGCATCACTTTATCTTTGCATGATCTTCAATATGTAGATGGTGGTAAGGAAAGATGTGAGCATGAGTTTAATGAAGAATTCTTACATTATGTAGACTATATCAAAGATGATGATTTCTTTGGTTTACAAAACTATACACGTACTATATATGATGAAAATGGAATTGTGCCAGTAAGGGAAAATTTAACGCAAATGGATTATGAAATCTATCCTGAGGCTTTAGAGAATTGTATTAGAAAAGTACATAATATTCTACCTGATATGAACATTATTGTTACTGAAAATGGTATCGCTATAAACGATGATAAAAAACGTATAGACTTTATTGAAAAAGCGTTAAATGGTGTAAACAATTGTATTAAAGATGGAATTAAAGTAAATGGTTATTTCTATTGGTCATTACTTGATAATTTTGAGTGGCAAAAGGGCTACGCTTTAACTTTTGGGCTTTGTGCAGTTGATAGAAAAACCCAAACTAGGTACCCTAAAGAAAGCTTAAAATTCTTAGGAACTTTTAGATAATGAAAACAGCAGTTCAACAAATAATGCTTGGCAAGGTTACTAGTAGCTATGACAGCGCATTAAATGCTTTAATGGCAATTAAAGAAGCAGGATATGAGGCGATAGAACTCGATGGTTTTATGATTAGACCTAGTTCTTTAATGGTAAGAGTCTTAACTAGTTTTGCGGGTATGCCAACTGGAAATAGCGGTAAACTTGATTGGTATAAACTAATTAAAGAATCCTGTCTTGAAGTTACTTCAATTCATGAAGATTTAGGAACATTAGAAAATGATTTGGATTCAGTGATTAAAGAAGCCAAGCAATTTAACACAAATAAGATTGTTATTACTGGCATGTATCGTTTTGATTATACAAATATCAATGAAGTAAAAAACTTATGTTCAAGAATGAATGCGGTTGGTAAAAGGCTTGCTAAAGAAAATATTTCACTTCTTTATCATAATCACAATGTGGAATTTTTAAATTACTACAATAAGGATATCTATGGAACAATAATTGATAATACTGATGAAAGATATGTAAATTTTGAACTAGATTCCTATTGGATAGCTGATGCAGGAGTTGATCCTATAACAGTTATGAAAAGACTTGGCAAAAGAATGAAGCTGTATCATATTACTGATAGGGGTGCTAGAAAAAGCGGCAAGATTATGACGCCAATTGTTAAACAAGATTCTATGGAACTTGGTAAGGGTAACATGAATTTAGATTTAATGATTAAAACTGCTCTAGAAAATGGTGTAGATACTATCATTTTAGAAAGCCATAAGAATTGGATAGATAATGACCCGATTAAATCTTTAACTGTATCGAGTGAGTTTTTAAGAGGCTATAAATAATGAAAGCTATAAATATAAAAGTAGAACATTTAAATAATCCTATTGGTATTGATATTGAAAAACCAACTATTACTTGGAATTGCGAGGGTGGTTTATATCAAAGTGGATTCTTAATTAGCTTTATAGTTGAAGATAAAATAATACATCAAGAAAAAGTAATATCAAATAAGATGTCATATACTTCACCAATTGAATTTAATAGTAAGGATATAGTTGAAGTAAGGATTAAACTATTTGATGAAAATAACAAGATGGGCGAAGAAGCGAACACATACTTTGAGATGGGCTTGCTTGATAAAAACTTATGGTGCGGCAAATGGATTACAGGTGAGTTAGAAACTTTAAAAGAAGTAAATAATCGCCCTGCTTCTTATCTTAAAAAAGAATTTATCTTAGATAAAAAAGATAATGCAAGACTATATATCACAAGTCATGGTTTATATATACCTTTTATAAATGGTGAAAGAATAACTGATAATTGTTTTATGCCAGGAACTTCAGAATATGATAAAAGACTAGAGTATCAAACTTATGATATTTCTGATTATTTGAAAATGGGAAATAATACTATAGAAGTCATTTTAGGTGATGGCTGGTATCGTGGCAAAAGTGGAATGAATAATCCTGATGGTAATTTGTTTGGTGATGATTTGTCTTTGCTTTGTCAAATTGAAGTTAATAAAAAAGTAATTTGCATAAGTGATGAAACTTGGAGTGCTACAAGTGGCCCAATTCTTAAAAATGGTCTAGACTTTGGCGAATTATATGATGCCAATATTGAATTAGATAATTATCATGAAGTTAAAGTTCTTGATTTTAATTATGATAATCTAGTTTGTAGCAATTCTTTTCCTGTAAAGGAACATGAAATCTTTGAAGGCAAGATTATAAAAACAGATGAAAGAGGCAGTGTAATTGATTTTGGTCAAAATATGGCTGGCTATGTATGTTTTAAAGTAAATGCTAAAAGTGGTCAAAAAATAAAACTAATACATGGCGAAACACTTGATGAAAATGGTGACTTTACAATTAATAATTTCCAACATGCATCTTTAGATCCTAAAAAGATGATTTATCAAGAAATTAATTATATTTGTAAAAATGGCTTAAATGAATATAAACCAAAGTTTTCTGTGTTTGGTTTTAGATATGTTTTATATAGTGGCGATATTGATGTTAAAGATATTAGTTTTAAAGCTATTGCGGTGTATTCGGATATGGAAGAAGTTGGTTTTTTCAAGTGTGGAAATGATGATGTAAATAAACTTGTGTCTAATTCAAAGTGGTCTATGAAATCAAACTTTCTAGATATTCCTACTGATTGTCCAACAAGAGAAAGACAAGGATGGACAGGGGATGCAGGCGTCTTTGTTTCGACAGGTGTTTATTTAATGGATTGTTATCCCGTATTTAGGAAATGGCTAAATGAAGTTAGAGCGTGTCAGCTTAAGGATGGCAAAGTACCAGGTGTTGCTCCAAAAAGTGAAGTGGCTGGTATGTTTAAAAAACTTTCTGATGGTTCTGCTGGTTGGGCTGATGCAATAGGCATTGTGCCTAATGAATTGGCTAAGACATATGATGATATAAAGATTATAAAAGAAAACTATGATTCTTTTAAAAAATGGGTTAATTTCTCAATTTCAAGAGCCAAGAAAAGTCGTTTAAATAATAAGCTAAAGTTTGATAAACATAACAAATATATTGTTGATACTGGCTTTCATTGGGGTGAGTGGCTAGAGCCTGATGTTGATTCTAAAAAAGTTTTGGCTGATACTTTAACCAAGGGTGCGCCTGAGGTTCCAACCGCTTATTTAGCTTATAGTTCTTGCTTGCTTTCTAAAGATGCTAAGTTACTTGAAAAACATGAAGAATATCAAAAATATTTAGATTATTCTAAACATGTAAAGCAAGCTTATTGTTATAAATTTGTAAAGAATGGAAAAATAGAAAGCGATAGACAAGCTTGTTATATCAGGCCGATTGCTTTAAATGTCTTGAATGAAGAAGAAAAAAAGCAAGCTGCTAAAGATTTAAATGAATTAATTATTAAAAAAGATTATCATTTAAACACTGGCTTTTTAAGTACAGCATATTTATGCCCTGTTTTAACTGAATATGGTTATGTAGATACAGCTTATAAACTATTGCTTCAAACAAGTGCTCCAAGTTGGCTATATGAAGTAAGACATGGTGCTACAACTATATGGGAAAGATGGGATGGTATTAAAGAAGATGGCAGTGTTCATGATTCTTTAAATCACTATGCATATGGTGCGATTTCTGGTTGGTTATTTAAACATGTTGCTGGTATTAATTTGGATTATGGCGAGCTTATAATTAAGCCTTATCCAAGCAAAGAATTAGGCTATATAGATTGTGAATATAAATCGCCACTTGGTATTATCAAGTCTTCATGGCAATATAAAGAAGATTATATACATTTTAAAATAGAGGTGCCTTGTAATATAAAGGCCAAAAT
>CAVBAX010000055.1:0-9183 GCA_963593105.1 Candidatus Methanomethylophilaceae archaeon
TAGGGACATTACAAGGTTATCGCCAACATGTAATTCCCTAAATTTGTTATCTTTATATAAAAAGCTTCTGGCTCCTAGTACTATTTTGTATTCACCTTGTTCAATTTCTTTTTGTGTTAAGTGTCTACCTTCAACTAAATCATTTAAATAGTTATAATGTTTATCTAAAAAATCTTCTTTATCGATGGCGATTAGATTGTGACTTAATCCATAAATATTGCCTTGTTTTAAAAGATCAATGGCTAAGCTATTGGTTTTAACCTCGTCTTTTGCGTTTTCACCATTTGGTGATATGTTAGAAAATGATGTTTGATATAGAAGGCCATATTCTTCGCTATAATTTTCAAGAAAAAGAATTTGTGATGTTTCAAAGTTGATGTCTCCATAACTAATATAGTCTTTGTTGGCTATAGTATTAAAATCATTGTAGGTATTTTCCAAATAATTATTCCATAAATTTTTATTGGCTTTTGTGCTAATAAAAAAGCTAGATTGATCAAAACGATATTTAGATGATAGATCACTAATAAAGGCGAAATTGATATTAGGTATGGTATTTAGGTTTTGATAAATCTGGTATGAATAGTTTTTGATGATAAATGTAAATACTAAACACATTAAAACCATTATCAATTGTCTTATTTAATTGATTTAATATTGTTTTTTGAATTCTTTTTAACATAAATAAGAGTCCTAATATGCTAGGGCTATTTTAATATCTTGAACAAGTGTTTTTTAGTTCACTATATTGGCCAGTCCATTTCTTACCACATGATTTACATGTATAGTTTTGATGAACTATTTTCTAAAGTATAATCGTTATTATTTATAAAACCATGACAGCAAGGTGATACAAATTTTACTTTCCATTCATCATATGTATTAACCAAAGTTGCTGCACCATTACAAGTAGGGCATTTGAATACTTGTTTTCAAAGTTCAATATTTTCAGCAAATAGATTTTGAATTGGGCTAGCTATTAAAAATGATAACGCCAATAAAGGGATTGAAATTTTCTTTAATAATCGTTTCATAATATTTTTCCTTTCGTTATATTTGAGATAGCTATCTATGTTTTGAATTTAGCATTTAAGAATAATATTGTCAAAATAAATGTGATTAAATTTAGTTAAAAGTTAACCTAAATGAAGTTTTTTCGAAAATTTATTCATATTTTCTTGTTAAACAGTAAAATTATATTTGTTGATTGAGGTATATATGAAGAAAGTTGTGATTATAACAGGAGCTAGTTCAGGAATAGGTAGAGCTAGTGCGTCTTATTTAAGTAATAAGGGCTATGTGGTATATGGCTTATCTAGAAATTTAGTAAATGATGTTTTTTATAGTATTAAATGTGATGTTACAAATAGAAGTGAAGTAGAGCTAGTATTTAAAGAAATTTATCAAAAAGAAGGTAGAATTGATGTGCTTGTAAATAATGCGGGCATGGGTATATCTGGTGCTGTTGAATATATTGATAACGATAAGACTTTTGACTTATTTAGGTTAAACACATTAGCTTATTTTGATACATGTCAGGTTTCAATACCATATCTTAGAGAAACCAAAGGACATATTGTCAATATCAGTTCTATTGCGGCTATTATTCCAATTCCTTATCAGAGTGCTTATTCAGCTAGTAAAGCCGCCATCAATTTGTTTTCTGAGAGTTTAAGACTTGAACTTAAAGATAGTGGCATAAAGGTAAGTGCTATTATGCCAGGTGATACTAAGACTGGTTTTACTGCTGCTAGAATAAAGAATAATGTTGATTTAGGATATGGTGATAAATTGGCTAAATCAGTTAAAAGAATGGAACATGACGAACAAAATGGTAAGAGTCCATTAAGTGTAAGTAGGGTTATAGAAAAGATAATTGAATCAAACAATCCTAAGGCTTTGGTTTCAGTTGGTATTGAATATAAGTTTGTATATTTTTTAAGTAAGATTTTACCTAATAGATTATTGTTGTTTATCGTAAATAAGATGTATAACAGCTAATTATTATATTTAAAAAAGAAGTTTGATTATAATTTTATTTTCAAACTTCTTTATTGTTTAAATTATCTTGAAATGTTCTAGTGCTTTTTTAATACCATCATCATCAATATCAGTGGTAATATAGTCGGCAGCTTCTTTTGCCTTGATAGAACCATTGCCCATGGCAACACCAATACCAACGCATTTTTACATACCGGCATCATTATCACCATCACAAAAGGCCATTGTTTCTTCTATCTTTAAATTATGAGCTTTAATAAATTGGTTAACGTCATTAGCTTTGCCTCCACCTGCAGGAATAATATCAATACCTGTTGGGTGCCAAGAGGTGATAGAGCATTCATCTAATATTGAATCTAATAGATTTTGCCTATCTTTTTTAATATAAGACATGGCTTGATATATCTTTTCATTTCCGTATTCTTTTACAGGTGGAATGTCCATATGTTCACCTTTTAATACTTCAATAACGGTATCATCTACATAATTGATATACGATCGTTTTCTGTTACTAGTATCATTAGGACTTTTTTAGCTCTAAAGATACCAGCAACTACTTTCATTTCACCTTCGTTAATTGGTGTGCTGTCATAAGCGGTTAGGTTTTCATCTAGAAGTAATTGGCCATTAAGTGTTAAGTAGCCATCAAAAAGAATGTCTTTGACAGGTAGTTTTTTTAATATCAATTTTATGTCTACCTGTGGCAATAACACTTTTAATGCCTTTTTCTCTTAGAATGGAAAGAGATTTCAGTGTGTTTTAGGAACTTTATTTTGTGTGAAAATAGTGTTCCATCGATGTCAAAAAATATAGCTTTAATCATATCTACGTTTATCGTATCAAGAAAAGTCTTTTTTGAATAAAAAAATGAAAGCGCTTAAAAAAGTTAATCTTTTAGCAAATATCAGTGTTACAATAAGTGCAGATGAAGATGTCATCAAATAATGAAAAGGAGAAAGATGATGAAAAAACTTTTAACAACGCTATTAGCAATCCTAATGTGTCTAGCATTGGTTGCTTGTAGTGGAAACTCTGATAGCGCCACAAGTGATAGTGGTTCTACTAGTACTGGAAAGGTATATTATCTTAACTTCAAGCCTGAAGCTGATGAAGCTTGGCAAGAATTAGCTAAGAAATATACTGAAGAAACTGGTGTAGAAGTAAAGGTAGTTACTGCTGCAAGTGGTAATTATGATACTAGCTTACAAAATGAATTAGGTAAGGCTACTCCAGAACTTACAATGTTCCAATTAACAAATGATGGTGCAGTAGCAACCTATGGTGACTATTGTTTAGATCTTGCAGGATCTGATGTTTATAATCAAATGACTACTCATGATTTTGATTTAACTAAAGATGGTGCAACTATCGGTATTGGTTATTGTTACGAATGTTTCGGCATTATCGTTAATAAGGCTTTATTAAAAGAAGCTGGTTATGATATTAGCGATATTACTAATTTTGAGACTTTAAAGGCTGTTGCAGAAGATATTCATGCTAGAGCTAGTGAACTTGGCTTTGATGCTTTCACTAATGCTGGTTTAGCTGATTCTTCTTCTTGGAGATTCTCAGGGCACTTAATTACTGTTCCTCTATACTATGAAGGTATTACTTCTAAGACTGAAATTAAGGGTACTTACTTAGATGAATATAAGAATATTTGGGATTTATATCTAAATAATTCTGCTACTGATCCTGTCGCAAATAATGAAGCAGGTGATGGTGCTGAAGCTGAATTTGGTGAAGGTAAGGCTGTATTCTATCAAAATGGTTCTTGGGAATATTCTGCTTTAACTGGTACTTATGGTATTAGTGCTGATGATCTTCAAATGATTCCAATCTATGTTGGTCATGAAGGTGAAGAAAATGCTGCATTATGTTCTGGTACTGAATCACATTGGGCAATTTCTAATTTAGCTAGTGAAGCAGATCAAAAGGCTACTTTGGATTTCATGAACTGGGTTGTTACTTCTGATGAAGGTACTACAATGATGGCTGAGCAATTTGGTCCTATTCCTTTCAAGAATGCTAAGGAACCTGAAAATGTATTCTTCGCTCAAGCAAATGAATTACTTGCTGAGGGTAAATACAATGTAAGTTGGGCATTTAACTATACTCCATCTGTTGATGATTTTAGAGCTGGACTTGTTAGTGCTTTAAAACAATATGCAGTTGATGGTAACTGGGATCAAGTTGAAACCGCATTTGTTGATGGTTGGAATACTTTATTAGCTCAAGAAGCTGAATAAAAACTTTTAACTAATAGGGGGCTATTATAGCCCCCTTATTCTTCTGTTTTGTTTTAAGTGATTAGAGATTATTTAAAAGAGAATAGAAGGGGAGATTTATGAAAAAGAAAAAGAAGTATACCGCTCATGATGCTAATGCACTAAGCAGTGAACTAATCATTAAGCCAATAAAGAAAAAAGCATGGTTGTTTCTAATTCCGACATTTGTTTGTTTCACTATTGGGTTTGTGTGGCCGTTTGTTAGTGGTGTGTATTTGTCTTTTTGCGAGTTTAGACTAATTAGAGAGGCGCTTTTTATTCCACTTGATAAGATTAAGGACGTTTGGGTTGGTTTCTCTAACTATACAAGAGCTTTAGCTGATCCATCGTTTAAACAAGCATTTATTTATACGGCTGAGTATGCTGTGGTAAGTGTTGTGGTTATTAATGTGTTTGCTTTCTTTTTAGGTTATTTATTAACTTTAAAGATTAAGGGAAGCAATATCTTTAGGGCTACGTTCTTTATGCCTAATTTGATTGGTGGTATTGTATTAAGCTACATTTGGCAATTAATATTTAATGGCATTTTGATTAGATATAATACTTATCTTACTGCTAATGCAACTTTTGGTTTCTGGGGCTTAGTCATCTTGATGGCTTGGCAACAAATCGGCTATATGATGATTATCTATATTGCGGGTTTCCAATCGGTTTCTGAGGATATTTTAGAGGCTGCTAGAATTGATGGAGCTGGTAAGTGGAAAATCTTATTTAAGGTAATTGTTCCAAATATGATGACTACGGTAAGTATTTGTATGTTCTTATCACTTACTAATTCATTTAAACTATTTGATCAAAACTTAGCTTTAACCGGTGGTGCTCCAGTTATTACAACTGCCGATGGTCAAATCAAGTTAACGGAAATGTTGGCATTAAATATTTCTAATTCATTTAATAAGATTAATGTTTGGGCTAAGGGTACAGCTCAAGCTAAGGCTGTTATTTTCTTTATCTTGGTTGCGGCTATTTCTTTATTACAGTTAAAGGCTACTAGAAGTAAGGAGGTTCAACAATAATGAAAGATTCTTCTTTAAAAAGAGAAAAGATTAAGGCTTGGGTTATTACAATTATTCTTACTTTGACAAGTTTAGCTTGGGTAATGCCTATAGTGATAGTTCTATTGAATTCTTTTAAGAATAAGGGTTCTATTGCGTTAGAGACATTTAAGTTACCAACAAGTGAGAACTTTGTGGGTTTTTCAAACTATGTAAATGGTATTACTTCAGGTAATTATAGTTTCTGGGATTGTGTTAAGTATTCAATTATTATTACGGTTTTATCAGTTGCCTTGATTTTGATTTGCACATCAATGGCTGCTTGGTATATTTCACGTGTTAATTCTAGATTTGCGAAGTTTGTCTATGCTTTATGTACATTTTCTATGATTGTACCTTTCCAAATGGTTCAATTTACTTTGTCAAATACAGCTAGTATGCTTCATTTAAATACACCATATACAATTCCGGTTGTTTATTTAGGATTTGGAGCAGGGCTTGCGATATTTATGTTTACTGGCTTTGTAAAACAAATTCCCTTGGAAATAGAAGAAGCAGCGGTAATGGATGGCTGTTCACCAGTTAAGACTTTCTTCAAGGTGGTGCTTCCAATGCTTTCTCCGTCTTTAATATCTGTTGGAATACTTGAGGCAATGTGGGTATGGAATGATTATTTATTACCTTATTTGGTTCTTGATATAAACAAATATAGAACAATTCCAATTCATATACAATATTTAAGAGGATCATATGGTCAAGTAGATATGGGTGCTAGTATGGCTTTGATTATTCTTGCTTTACTTCCTGTTGTCTTGATTTATATTTTCTGTCAAAAATACATTATAAAAGGAGTTGCTGCTGGTGCAGTTAAGGGATAATATGGAAAGAAAATCAGGTGTTTTAATGCATATAAGTTCTCTGCCTTCAAAAACAGGCATTGGAACTATGGGAGATGAGGCTAGAAAGTTTGTTGATTTCTTAAGTGAAGCACATCAAACTTATTGGCAAATTCTTCCTTTATCACAAACAGGATATGGTGATTCACCATATCAATCATTCTCGGCTTTTGCGGGTAATCCTTATCTTATTGATTTAGATTATCTATGTAAAGATGGTCTAATTGATGAAGATGATTATAAGTATGTAGATTGGGAATATGATGGCGGCATCAATTATGGGGCTTTATATAATAAGCGTTATCCGATTTTAAGAAAGGCTTGTAGAAACTTTTTGGATAAAGGTGATCTTGAAGATTACTATAAGTTTGAACAAGATAATGATTGGCTTGAGGATTATGCTTTATTTCTAACCATTAAGGAGAAGTTTAATAATATTTCTTTAATTGATTGGGATAAAAAATATAAGTTTAAAGATGAAGAAACTATTAATTCTTTAAAGGAAGAATATGCTGATACTTATAACTTTTGGAAAGTTGTTCAATATTTATTTGCTAAGCAATGGTTTGATTTAAAACAATATGCTAATTCAAAAGGATTAAAAGTGATTGGTGATTGTCCTTTATATGTAGCGGCTGATTCATGTGATGTTTTCTCTGATCCTAAGCTATTCTTAGTTGATGAAGACTTAGTTCCTAAAAAAGTTGCAGGTTGTCCACCTGATGGTTTTGCGGCTGATGGCCAATTATGGGGTAATCCAATTTATGATTGGGATTATCATTTAGATACAGATTTTACATGGTGGGTAAAAAGAGTTAAGCACCTATGTAATATCTATGATTATGTAAGAATAGATCATTTTAGAGGACTAAGCGCTTATTACACAATTGATTATGGACAAACTACTGCTAAGGATGGCAAGTGGGTAAAGGGTCCTGGTAAGGCTTTTGTAAAGGCGATAAGAGAAAATGTTGGTGATAGTATTATTGCAGAAGACCTAGGATATATGGATGATGATGTAAAAGACTTGCTAAGCTATAGTAAGTATCCTGGTATGGGTGTTCTAGAGTTTGCGTTTGATTCAAGAGATTCTGGTGGTAATGATAATATTCCTTATAATCTTAAGAAGAATCAAATAGCTTATATTGGTACTCATGATAATCAAACAGTAATGGGTTGGACTAAAGAAATATCACCTGATGCTTTGCAGTTTTGTAAGGATTATATAAATCATAAGGAAAATGAAGAGTTTAATTGGTCAATGATTAGATGTTTGATGTCAACTGTATGTGATACAGCTATTGTTCAAGCACAAGATTTATTAGGATTAGATGAACATGCCAGAATGAATGAGCCTAGTACTTGTGGTAAAAACTGGAAGTGGATGGCTGAAGAAAATAGTTTTACAGAAGAAATTGGTGAGCGTTTAAAAGAGTTGACGCATATATATGGAAGGGCATAGTTTATGGCAGAAGTAGTATTAAAAAATATAAAGAAGATTTATCCTCTTCAAGAACAGAAAAAAGGTTTATTTGGCAAGAAAAAAACCACAACTCAAAAAACAGGTAATCTACAAATTACTGATGAGGGTGTAGTTGCAGTACAAGATTTTAATATCGATATTAAAGATAAAGAATTTATTGTCCTTGTTGGCCCTTCTGGTTGTGGTAAGTCTACAACCCTGAGAATGATTGCTGGGCTTGAGGATATTAGCGATGGCGAATTATATATTGATGATAAGTTATGTAACGATGTAGAACCAAAAGATAGAGATATTGCGATGGTTTTCCAATCATATGCTTTATATCCGCATTTAAGTGTTTATGATAATATTGCTTTCCCATTAAAGATTAAGAAGCTTCCAAAAGATGAAATTGATAAGAAAGTAAGGGAAGCGGCAGAAACTTTAGATATCACCCAATACTTAGATCGTAAGCCTAAAAACTTATCAGGTGGTCAAAGACAAAGAGTTGCGATTGGTAGAGCAATTGTAAGAAATCCTAAAGTTCTTTTAATGGATGAACCATTAAGTAATTTGGACGCAAAACTTAGAAATCAAATGAGAGCTGAAATTATTAAGCTTAGAAAAAAGATTGATACAACTTTCATTTATGTAACCCATGACCAAGTAGAGGCTATGACATTAGGTGATAGAATTGTGGTTATGAAGGATGGCTTTGTTCAACAAATCGGTACTCCACAAGAAGTATTTGATCATCCAAGAAACTTGTTTGTATCTGGCTTTATTGGTACTCCACAAATGAATTATTTTGATGCAAAATTGTTATTAAAAGATGGTAAATATTCAGTTCTAGTAGATAATCAAGAAGTTGAATTGTCAGATGATAAACAAGAACGTTTAAAAGCTAAGGGTATTAAGCAACAAGATATTATCCTAGGTGTAAGGCCAGATCATATGGTTTTATCTGATAAGGGTATTAAGGCTAAGGTAGATGTTAGTGAACTTATGGGTTCTTCTGTTCATTTACATGTTAATGCCTTAGGTAGAGATATTATTGCGATTGTGCCAACTGAGGGTAGAAAGGTTGAACTTGCTGGACAAGAAATTCATTTAACTTTCTCTGGTAATGTCGCAAATCTATTCTCTAAGGAAGATGAAACCAATTTAGAATTTTAACTATTAAAGAATATGCTTAATTAAGCAAATATATAAACGATATCCGTTAAGTAAGTTAGTTCACTGCCTAAGTGAAGCTTGCTTCTTGGATATCGTTTTTTCAAGCGCATTTTTATTAATTATTACATGTTAATTGATTTATAACCCAATGAAATATATAATTTAGGTGGGTGATAAAAATGAATGACATTAAAAGCATAATTGATGATTGCTTATCTTATGATGAAGAGCAAGAATGGTTTGAATTTAAAGAGAATTGGTTTGAAAAAGATGAATTAGGCGAATATATATCAGCAATGTCCAATAGTGCTGCCATATTAGATAGAGATTATGCCTATTTAATATGGGGGATTAGTGACAAAACT
>CAVBAX010000056.1:0-9148 GCA_963593105.1 Candidatus Methanomethylophilaceae archaeon
TTTATAAGATAATAAATAAGACAAATTAAAAGACACTAAGATTTTTTAATCAAAGTGTCTTTTTACTAGTCATTATCAACTATTTTGTTATATTGAGCAGCACATAAGACATATGGTGAATTAACATCTATTGTCTTTTTATTTTTTCTAAGTTTTCTAAAAGCTGAGGGAGTTAAATCAAAATATCTAACAAATTCACGATTAAAGGTTCTAGGACTATCAAAAGAACATTCCTTCGCGATATCGGCAACACTATAATCGGTTTGTACTAATAATCTTTTAGCACCAGACATTCTTAAAGCATTAACATATTTTTTATAATTTACAAATATTTCATCAGAAAATAATCTTGAAATATAAAACTTAGAGAAAGATAAATCACTAGCTACTTTATCTAAAGATTGAGTCTTAAAAATATTATCAATGATATATTGTAAAACATAGTTAATTGTGACATTGTTTGGATCATTATGTATATATTCCTTCTTTGGGCTAAAAGAAACAATAGACAAGATAGTGATTGATAAGCCTAAAACTATTTGATAGCTATTATAACTATCTAACTTAAATATTTCATCAGAAAGTAATATCACATCTTCAACCAATTTTTCATCATAACAAAATATAGAATCTTGAAAGCTATTATCATTATTTTGTTTAAACGCAAATTTAACATCTTGTTCATATAAACTAATTCCTAAAGCTAAAGAATGGGTATCTTTAGGAGTGAAATAGCTATGTGGTGTATTATCCATAATTAAACAAACGGCGCCTTTTTTCATTAAAAAAGTTTTATCGGCAATAGTTACATAAAGCTGGCCTTCAGTGCAAATTAAAAGCTCAATTGTTTTTTGAACATGGGTAATATAATTTAAATCTTCAAAGTAAAGGACAGAATATTTAGAGAATCCTTTGTTCATTAATGGAAAAAAATAAGCCATATTTAGCACTTCCTTATCAATTCAGCAATTTTTGACTAAGTTTTATTAAAAAAATTAATAAAACTAGCAAAAATAATGAATAAATTAATTAAAGCACAGAATTTTTTAATTGCAAGAATTGTCTTAAAATTTGAAAGAAATTTCAAGAAAATGAAAGAAAAAGTACTTTATTTTCTGAAAAAATCTATCATTTTTTTGACTATTTTTATTTTGTGTTGAAAAATAAGGACATCAAAAAAAGAGGAGACACATATGTCAGAATATTTAGAAAAAGCAAAGAAAGCATTAGAAGAAGAAAATTATGAAGAACTAGCTATAGAAGCTAATAAGGTTTGTAACATAGATGGCGACTATAAAACGGGTATAGATTTATTATCAAATGGCCTAGCTAAACAACCATTCAATGTTTCACTTCGAGCAACAAGAGGAAGAAAATACATTGGATCATACAACTATCCATGTGCGATTGCTGATTTAGCCCTTGCAAGTAGACTAAATCCTAATGATTGGGAAATTTGGTATTATGGCGGAGTAGCTGCATATCTAAATGATGAGTATGAAATGTGCAAACAATTTCATACAGAAGCAAGAAAACTAATGATAGAAAACGGTATAGAAGCCTTACCTGCTACTGTTGATTGGTATTGGATGGCTTGTATGAAACTTGGACAAGTTAAAGAAGCTAATGAAGTATTAGATGAATACATCGATTTAGATACACCAAGTGAAGATGGTGATTATAAGGCTAGAGTTCTTTTATATAAAGGTGTTTACTTACCAGATAACTTTATTGAAGAACATATGTGTGGTGATGAGGTCGCTGACCCAGAAAGAAAAGTGGTATATGATTTGATGCTTACATATGGATTAGCTAATTATTATCATTACCACAATCAAGATGATAAAGCTAATGAATTATGCTTAAAGATAGCCAAATATCCTAAACATCATAATTTATTTGCCTGGGCACAAGCATGTAGAGATTTAAAAGATAGAGGTATAAGCTTCTAAAGGAGAAAAAATGGGAAAGTATTTAATAAAAAGATTTTTACAACTAATTCCCACATTGTTGATACTATCATTTGTAATATTCTATATGGTCAGATTAATTCCTGGTGATCCAGTGACTATAATGCTTGGAACTAATGTAGATAGAAGCACAATTGAGGTTGAAAGAGAAAGACTTGGTTTAAATGATCCAATATTTGTTCAATATATTAGATTTATAATTGGAGCATTTAAAGGTGATTTAGGCACCAGCATTTTCTCTAAAAAAGATGTCTTCAGTGAGATTATGACAAGATTTAAACCAACAATCATCTTGGCATTTGCCTCAACAGTGGTCTCAACAATATTTGGATGTATATTTGGAATTATTGCGGCAATGAATAGAGGAAAATGGATTGATAATTTCATTATGACCTTATCACTTGTTGCGGTAAGTACACCATCTTTCTTTCTTGCTTTCTTGTTGATGTTGTTGTTTTCAATAAAACTTGGTTGGTTTCCAACAATATCTTCACTTAGTGGCATTTCTTTTAAAACCATGGTTCTTCCAGTTATGACCCTTGGTACTCAAGCTATTGGCTTTATGGCAAGAACAACAAGAACCGCAATGTTGGATGTAATATCACAAGATTATATTAGAACTTCTAAATCAAGAGGTATTCCAAAAAATGTAATTATCTTCTCACATTGCTTAAGAAATTCTTTAATTCCTATTGTTACCGCAATTGGTCTAAGATTTGGCTCATTACTAGCGGGAGCTACTGTTACTGAAACTGTATTTTCAATTTCAGGAATCGGTAGATACTTAGTAGATGGTGTAAACAATAGGGATTATCCAGTAATACAGGGAACAGTACTAGTACTTGCGTTTACTTTTGTACTTGTAAATACCATTACTGATGTAATATATGCGTTTGTTGATCCAAGAATAAAGGTGGAGTAGTTTTATGAAAAATCCAATATTTAAAAGATTTTTAAAAAATAAGGCTGCAACAGTTTCGGCCATTATTCTAATTATCATTATTATTACAGCCTTTGTTGGACCATACTTTTGTAAATATGACCCACTTGAACAAGACTTAATAAACAAATATGCACCTATTTCTAACAGTCATATTTTAGGAACTGATTCATTAGGTAGAGATATTTTAACAAGACTTATCTATGGTGCAAGAGTATCACTTACAATTGCCTTTTGTGGAGTATTTATCGGTGCTTTCTTTGGCATAATGCTAGGAACAATTGCTGGTTATTATGGTGGCGCAATTGATTCAATTATTTCAAGAATCATGGATGTATTATTAGCTTTCCCAGGTATCTTACTAGCAATCGTAATTGTGGCAATACTTGGTAATGGTACTTATAACACAATTATTGCCATTGCGATATTCTCGATTCCAACAACCACCAGAATTATAAGAGGCAATGTAATGACTCTTAGAAACAATGAATATATTCAAGCTTGTAAAGTAATGGGAGAAAATGATTTATCAATATTAATCAAACACATCATACCTAATACTTCTAGTTTGATTATTGTAAATATAACTCTAGATTTAGGATCGGCAATACTAACATCAAGTTCTCTATCTTTCTTAGGAATGGGCGTTCAAGCACCAAATCCTGAATGGGGAGCGATGTTATCAACAGGAAGAGAAGTATTAAGAAGTTATCCATTGGCAGTACTTGCGCCAGGTATTGCGATAACCATTGTGGTACTTGCGTTTTCTTTGGTTGGTGATGGATTAAGAGATGCTCTAGATCCTAAATTAAAAAACAGATAAGGAGCCTTACATGAATAGTGAAAATATATTAGAAGTAAGAGGACTTAAAACTTATTTCCATACTGAAGAGGGAATAGTTAAAGCTGTAGATAATCTTAACTTTGATCTTAAAAAGAATGAAGTACTTGCCATCGTTGGTGAATCTGGATGTGGTAAATCAATGACCTCCCTTTCAATATTGAATTTAATCGAACATCCAGGAAAAATCGAAGCTGGTAGTATTATTTATCAAGATAAAGATTTAGTTAAGTTGTCCAATAAAGAAATGAATAAGATTCGTGGAAAAGAAATATCAATGATTTTCCAAGAACCAATGACATCTTTAAATCCAGTGTTTACGATAGGACATCAAATTTATGAGTCTTTAAAATATCATCAACACATGGATAAAAAAGAAGGCTATAAGAAAGCCTTAGAGATGTTAAAAATGGTAGGCATCCCTGATAGTGAAAAGGTAATCAATGATTATCCTCATCAACTATCAGGTGGTATGCGCCAAAGAGTAATGATCGCAATGGCACTTGCTTGTAATCCAAAGATTTTAATCGCAGATGAGCCTACAACAGCCCTTGATGTAACCATTCAAGCACAAATTCTTAAGTTGATGAAATCACTTCAAGAAGAAACTGGAACTTCAATTATTATGATTACCCATGACTTAGGTGTAGTAGCTCATATCGCGACAAGGGTAATGGTAATGTATGCTGGTCAAGTTGTTGAAGTAGCAGATGTAAGAGAACTATTTAAAAACTATAAACATCCATATACTGAAGGTTTATTAAAATCTGTACCTTCTCTTGTTGATGAAAAGGAAGAACTATTTAACATTAAGGGCTCAGTTCCTTCGGCTAAGGATTATCCAAAAGGATGTAGATTTGCCCTGAGATGCGACAAGGCATGTACAAAATGTTTTGAACAGATGCCAGACCTTATTGAAGTATCAAAAGATCATTATGTAAGATGTTTAAACTTTAAGGAGAAAGTAAATGGCTGAGAAATTATTAGAAATTAAAAACTTAAAAGTTTACTATCCTGTTAAGTTAAAGAATACGATTAATTCAAAAGGATATGTAAAAGCTGTAAACGATATTAGCTTTGATATTTATAAAGGTGAAACATTTGGCCTTGTTGGGGAGTCAGGTTGTGGTAAATCTACAACTGGTAAAACTATTGTTAGATTAAATAAGCCAACTGATGGACAAATATTATTTGAAGGAAAAGATATTTTTACCAATAAAAATATTTCAAAAGATATTCAAATAATATTCCAAGATCCCTATTCTTCTCTAGATCCTAGATTTACAGTAGAAAGAATAATCGAAGAACCATTAGTAGTAGCAGGAGTTAAAAAGGAAGAAAGAAAACAAAGAGTTAAAAAGCTAATGGATGAAGTTGGCCTAAGACAAGATCAAGCCAGTAAATTCCCCCATGAATTCTCAGGAGGTCAAAGACAAAGAATCGGTATCGCTAGAGCACTTGCTTGTGGCCCTAAGCTAATTGTTTGTGATGAACCAGTATCAGCCCTTGATGTTTCAATACAAGCACAAGTCTTAAATATGATGCATGATCTACAAAAGAATCATAGTTTAACTTACTTATTTATTTCTCATAACTTAAGTGTAATTAAACATGTATGTGATCGAATTGGAGTTATGTATCTTGGCGAGATTGTAGAGATGGCAGATAAGAAAGAATTATTTGATAATCCTTTGCATCCTTATACAAAAGCTTTAATGAGGGCTATACCAATTCCAGATCCTGATTATGTTAATCAAGATGAGGTATTAAGTGGTGAAGTACCTTCACCATTAAATCCACCAGTTGGTTGTTGTTTTTGTACAAGGTGTCCACTTGCTGATGATAAATGTAGAAAAATAAAGCCAAGTGCTAAACAAATAAAACCTGGTCATGTTGTATGTTGCCATAAGGTTTAAGGAGGAAATATGGAAGTAGATACAAAAGAAAATGAATATGAAAAACGTGTTGAGTTTATCGAAAGTGACAAACTAAAGACAATTGATGAAAAAATTAAAGAAAATCCATCAAATAGTGATTTATATATTGAAAAAGGATTAGAACTAAGAAAGACAAGACATTTTAAAGAAGCTATTTATACTTATTCAATTGGTATAACTTATGATCCATTTAATTGTTTGTTGTATCGACATAGAGGTCATGCTTATGTAAATATAGGCCGCTATGAAGAAGCTGCAGCAGATTTCTTAATGGGAACTAGACTCAATCCAAATAATTGGGATTGTTGGTATCACTTAGGTTTAAGTTATCACTTGCTTGGTGATTTTAAAAGAGCGAAACAAGCTTATGAAGCATGTTGGCAAATTTCATATGATGGTGATAGTAAGATAGCTTGTGCTGATTGGCATTATATGACTTGTTTAAAACTAGGTTTAAAACAAGAAGCATTTAAATATGTAAATCAAATAGATAAAGATATTGAATTTGATGATGATTTCTCTGGCGCTTATTATCGCAGAGTAATGTCATATAAAAAAGTTCTTGATCCTGAAAAAGTGTTAGAAGATGCTTTAAAAAAAGATGACCATGTGTTTGCGACTAGCACTTATGGTTTAGCTGTTACTTATGAGGCTAATGGTGATCTTGATAAGGCGATGGAAATCTATCACTTAATTGAGGAAAAAGATAAATTGTGGCCTGGTTTTGCTGAACATGCCACACACCAACGTTTACACGTTTGGGAAAAGAAGGGGGTTTTATGAAGAAATTATTGACTTTACTACTAGCTTTGTTAATGATGGTTACTTTGACAGCTTGTGGTACAAATGAAACAGCAGATGATAGTTCAACTGATGATGCAAGTGAAGTCGCTTATAAGGATACTATTGTTTGGGCTATCGCAAATGACCAAGATACTCTTGATCCACATCAAAATGTTTCTAACAATGTTGTTATTCCTCAAATCTATTCAACACTTGTTAAGATTGATATGAATAATGAGCTTGTTGGTGATTTGGCCAAAGAGTGGAGTGTAGATGAAAGTGAGACACTTTGGACATTTAATTTAAGAGATGATGTAACATGGCAAAATGGTGATCATTTCACTTCTGCTGATGTAGTCGCAACTTTTGATAGATTATTAAATCCTGAAAATGGTTTAAGATATTGTGATCAATATTCAGCTTTTATTAAATCAGTAGAAGCAATTGATGATTATACAGTTACTGTTGAAACTTATACTCCGTATGGACCATTCTTAGCTGCAATGGCTGCAACTAGTGCTTCAATTATGAATAAGAATACAATTGAACAATATGGAAATGATATTGGTATGGATCCCGCAACTATCAATGGTACTGGACCTTTCAAAATCAGCTCATGGACTTTCCAAGAAGAAATGGTATTTGAAAGATTTGATGATTACTTTGATGGACCTGCTAAAACTAAGACAATTAGAATGGTATATGTTCCAGAACAAGCTTCTAGAGAATTAGCTCTTGAAAATAAAGAAGTAGATATCGCATCAGGCTTAAATCCAGATGATGATGTAAGAATTTCAAATGGTGAAGTAGAAGGTGTTAAATTATGGTCTAAGGCTGGTAATGGTATGCACCTATTCCAATTTAATTGCGCTGGTGTTTTAGCTGATGTTAACTTGCGTCGTGCAATCTCTCACGCAATCGATAGACAAGCTATTATTGATGCTTTATATGCTCAAATTGGTGAAACATGTGCAACTGCTCCAATTACACCAGATGTTATTGGCTATTCTGATTTAGGTGTTGTTGAATATGATACTGATTTGGCTAAAGAACTATTAAAGGCTGCAGGATATGAAGATGGTTTAGATATTACAATTTATACTACTGCTGTTTACAACAAGGGTGTTGAAATGGGTGAAATCATTAAGTCACAACTTGCTGAAGTGGGTATCAATGTAAATCTAGTTACTATTGACCGTGCTCAATTCTTATCTCAATTTGGTCTAACACCAGATGAGGTAGAGTGGGATATGTTAATCATGGGTGCTGGTGGTCAAACCGATGCAGGTAATGCTTTATATCGTGTATGGCATACAGAAGAAGGTGGCCTAAACAATAATAACTATGGTTTCTATTCAAATGCTGAAGTAGATAGTCTACTTGAGCAAGCAGCTGTAATTACAGATGTAGAAGAAAGAACTGCTTTATACAAGCAAGCAATGGAAATCATTTGGGAAAGTGATCCAGTAGGTGTATTTATGAACTTTAGAAATGATATCTATGGAATGCTTGAAGAAGTTGAAGGCTTTGACGCAAATGCTGGTAATACACCAGATATGAAAAATATTGTTGTAAAGGCATAATATGAAAGAAATACAAAGAATTGATTGTGTTCCAGGTATGGCGCGTATTGTAAAGTACAATGGTGTCGCTTATTTTACAGGTCATTCAGCAAGGCCTGGTTATAAAACATTAAGGGAACAAACTATTGCAGTACTTGAAAGATACGATGAACTTTTCAAAATCCATAATCTTTCAAAAGAAAATATATTAGTTATGAATGCCCATGTAGCTGATATTAAAATGATTGATGAATTTAATGAAGAATTAAAAAAGTGGTTAGGTGATGTTTATCCAGCTGGTGTAGCGGTTGAAGCTAAGCCAATGGGCGGTGATAATCTATTGGAACTTCAATTCTTTGTTGCCTACAAGGATTAAAAATGTCAGATAAAAATTTAGAAGTATATACTCTTGAAAGAGTTGATAAAGAAAAATATTCCAATGAAGTTAAATTGCTTATTGAACAAACTAAAGAAAATCCAAGTGCTGATACATATATGCATCTTGGTTTAGCTTTTGCCAGCGGTGGTCTATATAGAGAAGCAAGTGAAGCTTTCTCAAAAGGCATAGCCCTTGATCCATTTAAAGGCATACTATATAGACATAGAGGCCATCGTTTCTTATCTACTTATAGATTTGTCGATGCATGTGCAGATTTCAATATGGCAGTTAGACTAATTCCTGATAATTGGGATTCTTGGTATCATTTAGGTCTTTCTTGTTTCTTACTAAGAGATTATAAAAAGGCAGCTAAGGCTTATCAAAAATGTCTAGAATTATCACAAAGTGATGATGAAATTATTGCGGTAAGTGATTGGTATTATATGACAGCTAAAAGATTAAATGATGATGTATTAGCTTTAAAAATCTTAAGTGGTATTAAAGATGATATGGCTTATGGTGATAATCTTGATTATTATCAAAGACTTAAAATGTATCAAGGAAAAATCAAACCAGAAGAATTACTTCCTGAAGATTTAGATAGCGCAAGTGATCTAAGTGTTGTAACACGTGGCTTTGGTCTTGCAAACTACTATAATATTTTAGGTAACGAAAAAAAGGCTAATGAGATTATGAATCTTGTTCTTGAAAGAGGAAAAGATGATATGTATATGGC
>CAVBAX010000057.1:0-9100 GCA_963593105.1 Candidatus Methanomethylophilaceae archaeon
ATATTATATTAAATGACCTATATAAAATCAATCAAAACCCGTTTATTTATGCGGTTTTATGAAAGTTTTTACTTTATCAAGTTAGATAATTCTATAAGTAATTTTCCAATCATTTGTTTATCTAAACTTTTAACACCACAAGCATTATTGTGGCCACCACCATTGTAGTTTTCGCAAAGTTTATTTATAACATATGGCCTTCTAGAACGAATAGAACCATCATATAAATTAGTTTTAGGATTTAAGACAAAAATTGCCCAAATACCAAGTTCTTCAATTTTAGAAAACTCATTTACATGATTTTTAACATTACTATAATCTAGACCTATGTCATTTAAATCATTATCATTTAAAACACAATAACCAACACCATTTTGGATTTTTAATTTGCCTCTTAATCTTGTGATTGCCTCATATTTATTTAAATCCATATTAAATAAATAAGTGTTTAAATCCGATACATTAAAATCACCATCTTCAACCAACTTAGATCCCATCAATAAAGTATTAGATCTTGTATTAGAAGTTGAAAAACCAATAGAATCAGTAAGAATACCACAATATAAATATTTACATACATCTACACTTCTTTTGTAGTTTTTAAACGCATCACTATAAAAAATTGTAGCAAGTATTTCACATGCGGCTGCAGCCTTTGAATCATTGATAGTTAAATCAGCACTATCTAATGTATAAGGATGATGATCGATGACGATACGGTATTTTGCGTTTTCAAACCTTTCATCATCTATTCTATTTCTATCTGATACATCAAGAATAATAGCTAAGCTATCTTCAATAAAATCATCACTAACTTCTTCTATTGCATTAAGCTTATCATAGGGTTCGAAGCCACAGAGTTTAACTTCTTTATCAAAGTTATCTAAAATAAATTGCTTTAGTGCAATGCTAGAAAAAGTAGCATCGCCATCTGGTCTAAGATGGCGATAAATAGTAATTTTATTGTATTCTTTAATTTTTTCTAAAAGACCACTATACATTATAAGCCTAGTAATCTAACAGTATCTCTAGCAATAACTAATTCTTCGTTAGTAGGAACTACAAATACTTCTACCTTAGAATCAGGTAAAGAAATCTTAGCTTCGCTATGTGTCTTAGCATTTAAAGCATAATCAGCTCTTACGCCCATTCCTTCTTCCAAACCTTTTAAGATACCTTCTCTAATTTCAGTAGCATGTTCACCAAGACCTGCGGTAAAAGCAATAGCGTCAACATGACCCATTTGCATGAAATAGCCACCAACTATGTTAATTACTCTATTTACATAAACTTTAATAGTTGTTATTGCACGCGCATTTCCAGCATCTACTGCTGCTTGAATATCTCTAGCATCACTAGAAATACCAGAAAGACCTAACATACCTGATTTCTTATTTAGATATACATCCATTTCTTCAGGTGAACAGCCTAATTTTTCTTCCATATAGTAAACAATTGTTGGATCGATATCACCACATCTTGTGCCCATCATAATGCCGCCCAAAGGAGATAGACCCATAGAAGTATTAATTACCTTGCCACCCTTAATAGCTGTAATAGAAGCACCATTACCTAAGTGAAGTGTCAAGATATTAACATCTTTAACATCTTTGCCCATTAATTCAGCAGTTCTTTTTGCGACATATTCATGACTTGTACCATGAGCACCATATTTTCTTACCTTATAATCTGTATACCATTCATAAGGTACTGGATATAAATAAGATTCTTCGCCCATTGTTTGATGGAATGCTGTATCAAATACAAATACATGTTCAATATCTGGTAAAGCTTCACAAAATGCCTTATAACAAACCAAGTGAGCTGGATTATGTAAAGGAGCTAATACGCATAATTCATCAACTTTCTTTACAACATCTTCGTCTACTTTAACAGAACCAGAATAGTAGCTACCACCTTGCACGATTCTATGTCCTGCACCCTTGATTTCTGTTAATTCTTTTACGATGCCATGTTTAACTAAAGCTTCTAATAATAAGTCTACAGCTTTTTTATGATCTGGAATTTCAACATCAGTTGTGATCTTTTCACCATTTACATTAATTGTGAAAATACCCATTTTTTGACCAATTCTTTCTGCAACACCAGAAGTTAAAACCTTTTCTTCAGGCATTTGGAATAATTGGAACTTTAAAGAAGAACTACCGGAATTTACCGCGATTACTTTTGACATTTTCTACCCCCTGCTTATTTTCTTAAGTTCTTTAATATATTTACTTGGAACATTGTCCTTTTCCAACTTTTCTATTATATTATCTAGTTTCTTAGTTTGTTCAATAAGTTTAAGCTTATCTTCATAATCTTGTAATTGAACCAGACTTCTTTTGATAATATCGGAAATAGCACTTTTAGAAACATTTTTGTTTTCCGCTATTTCTGCCATAGATAAATCTTCATTGTAGTAATCATTTAAAATATCATTTTGATGATCTGTTAATAATGAACCATAGAAATCAAATAAAAGATTACCATCAACCTTATTTAACATCCCTATCACCAATAATGCTATAAAGATATAAGTCAAAATCAAAAGGCTTAATATCTTCTACCGTCTCACCAAGTGTTAAAAATCTAACCGGTATACCAAGCACATTCTTGATTGCGATAACTATACCACCCTTGGATGTACCATCCATCTTAGTAAGAATAATACCAGTAAGATCTGTCACCTCATTAAATAAAGTTGCTTGAGACATACCATTTTGACCAGTATTGGCATCAAGTACTAACCAAACATTATGTGGCGCACCTTCTATTTCTTTGCCTACAACTCTTCTCATTTTAGCAAGTTCAGCCATAAGATTAACTTTGGTTTGTAGTCTTCCTGCAGTATCACATAACAAGATATCAATATTATTATCTTTGGCATAACGACAAGCATTTACCAAAACAGAACTTGGATCTTCGTTTTCTTTACCAGCTACAAAATCAACGCCTAATCTATCAGCCCAAACTCTTAACTGTTCAATGGCGCCAGCTCTAAAAGTATCAGCTGCTGCAAGACAAACCTTCTTGCCTTGTTTTTTATACATATTAGCAAGCTTAGCACAAGTGCTAGTTTTACCAGAACCATTGACACCTACCATTAAGATAACAGTTGGACCATTTTCGTTATATTTGATTTCATCATCTTTCTTTTCATTATAGATATCATCAAAAGTTTCAAGCAAGATATCCATAACATCTTCTTGTCTTAAATATAAATAATCCTGCGTCTCCTTAAAGAAACGATCACATATCTCTTCTGAAGTCTTATAGCCAATATCTGATTCAATTAATGTAATCATTAATTGTTCAACAAAGTCTTCCTTATTAGTAGTATTGTTTTCAGTAATAAAACGAAGTTTTCTACCTAAGGCATTATTAGTCTTGGCAAAACCACTAAGATACTTGGAAGTATCTTTTTTACCAGTAATAGCTTCTTTTAAAGAATCGAAAAAACCCATTAATTATTCTCCTTCACTTACATTGTCAGCCATTTCAATAGCGTCTACAAGCTTTACCTTAAGCATTTGCGAAACACCACGTTGTTGCATAGTCACACCATATAAAGTATCACATTGAGCCATTGTTCCAGGACGGTGTGTGATAATTAAAAATTGTGATCTATCAGAATATTGTTTAACATATTTAGCAAATCTTTCAACATTCGCCTGATCAAGTGCTGCTTCAACCTCATCAAAAATAATAAGTGGTGCTGGTTTTACCTTGATAATAGTAAACAATACACATAAGGCAATTAAAGTCTTTTCACCACCTGAAAATAGCCTAATAGATTTAACAGACTTTCCAGGAGGTTGAACATCTATATCGATACCTGTATTTAAAATATCATCTTCATCTTCTAGAACTAAAGACGCTTTACCACCACCAAACAACGACTTAAAGGTATCATTTAGATTCGAATTAATCTTATCGAAAGTATCTTTGAATTGTGCTTTCATAATTTCATCCATCTCATCAATAGCATCAAGTATCTTATCTCTAGAAGCAATCAAATCATCATAGTTTTTCTTTAAAAATTCATAACGAGTATTAATTTCCTCAAACTCCTCAGGAGCTGACATATTAACATTACCCAAAGAAGATATATCATTTCTAAGTGAAATAACCTCTTCTCTTTCATTACCGGTAATTTCATATGTTAAATGTTCAAGAGCATATTCATAAGTCATTTGATACTCGCTAGCAAGCCTACTTAGATTGTTATCAAGTTTAGTTTCAAGTACTGCTTTTTCTTGACTTACTTTTAATACCTCAGAATTTGCACCCTCAGATTGTCTTCTTAATTGACGAAGTTGTTGATCCTTACGATCAATATCAGCTGATAACTTCATTCTTTCATCTCTTTTAAGTTTTAAAGAAGTAGAAAGCTCATCTCTTAACTTATAAGCATTAGATAATTCAATGACTAACTCATCCGAGAAAGTTTCATCATTTTCCATATTTTCAGGCTTAATAAGCTCATATTCATTTTTCATTTGTTCATACTTAGCACGCTTTACATCTACTAAAGGTTCAAGTTGAGCAATAGAAATACGCTTTTCTGTAAGTTCAGTTTCCGTTTTATTCTTATTTATGACAATAGTCTCATATTCTTTTTGAGCAATCTTTGATTTAGCACGTAATGATAATAAATTATTCTTATTCTTTTCAAGCTCTGAAGTAGCAGTAATGATACTGGTCTCATTTTTAACCTTACCACCAGTCATATAACCACCCTTATGAACAATATCACCATCTAATGTGACAATCTTGTATTGATACTTTAATAAAGCAGCTAAATTATTTGCGTTTTCCAAACTATCGCAAATCAAAATATTGGCAAGTAAAGAATCAACGACGATATCAAATTCAGGCTCATTAGAAACAAAATCAGCCATAACACCAATATAGCCACTGGTATTTTTACAAACGATTTCATCTTCATATCTTATTTCATGTTCCTTTAAGACATTGATTGGCAAAAATGTTGCTCGACCAGATCTATTTTTCTTTAAGAAAGAAATACAATTTCTAGCAGCAGCCTCATCTTTAGTAATGATATTATAGGTTGCATTAGCTAATGCACTAGACAAAGCATACTCATATCCCTCATCTGGTACAATTACTTGTCCTACAACGCCAAGTACACCAAAGAAAGATTTAGAATTAGCCATAATAGCTTTTACACCTGCTTGAGCATTTGATGAAAATGGATCTTTGATGATATTTTCAAGTACAGCAATTCTGTTTTCTAATCTAAAGACAACACCACTTGCTTCTTCTTTTTTAAGTGAAGCATCAGCTAATTTATTAGCCAATTCGCCAAGGTTTTCATTTAATAAATTAAGCTCAGTATTAAGTTGATTTAATCTATTTAATCTATCTTTATATTCAAACTCAGCTTCATCAAGTAAAGACTTGGTTTGTTTAATCTTTTCTTCGCTTGAACCCATTTCAATAGCGTATTTACGTTTTTCATCAAGTTCAACTTTTCTTTTTTCAAGCTTTTGAATTTCATTAATAGTATTAACAAGTCTTTCTTGTATACTATTGATTTCCTTATCATAGTTTTTAAGATCAGCCTTGTTTGCTAGATTATTGTTTTCAGATACTTGAATAGAAGTATTATTTAAAGCGATTTGTGATTGTAAATCAAATAAAGTTTTTTCAATCTCTTCTTTTTTAGTATTAAATGAATTGATTTCATCAACTAAAACCGCAGTTTCAATCTCTTCTAGTCTTTTCTTCTTTTCACGATATATTTCAGCCTTTTTAGCTTGCCTTTTTAATGGCCCTACTTGTCTTTCTAGTTCATCTAAAATATTAGAAGCCTTTTCTAGATTTTCCTTTGTACGCTCAAGACGGGCAATAGATTCTAGCTTTCTTTTCTTATATTTAGAAACACCAGCTGCTTCTTCAAAAATAGCTCTTCTATCATATGGCTTAGCATCCGCAAAACCAACGACATTACCTTGAGTAATAATTGATAATGAATCCTTACCTAAACCTGAATCAAGTATTAAATCAATGACATCTTTTAGTCTTACCTTGTTTCGATTAATTAAATATTCAGCATCTTGCTCAGTATTATAGATTCTTCTTGTTACTTCAATTTCATCCGCATCTGAATTTAAAACTCTATTTGTATTATCAAAGACAAGTGTTACTTCAGCCATATTAACTGCCTTACGAGTCTCAGAACCAGCAAAAATGACGTCAGTCATCTTGTCGCCTCTTAATGATTTAACACTTTGTTCACCTAGTACCCATCTTATGGCATCAGATATATTAGATTTGCCACACCCATTAGGTCCAACAATACCAGTAACAGAGTTTTCAAAATTTATTACTACTCGATCTGCAAATGATTTAAATCCCTGCAGTTCTATCCGTTTTAAAAACATATATCTAGTCTCCTAATAAAAGATTATACCAAAATCCTATTGTTCTTTTAAGGTTAGATTTTTAACCCATTTTTCCTTGCGTATAATTCTATAAGCTATTATAGCCTTTAAAAAGTCTACTGATTGGCCTATACAATATACATAAAGAACTGGGATATTTGTGTGATAGGCAAAGAAATAAACAGCTGGTATATTAATACTCCACATAAACCCTGAATCCATAAACATAGTATTTTTGGTATCACCACCTGTACGAAGCGTGAAGAAACATTGGGTATTAAACATATAAAGAATATAAAATAATGACATAACAGATAAAAATTGCTTCGCAAGTTCAATGGAATAATCAGATACCTTGTTATAGAGAATTGGAACAAGAAAAGTAAAACCATTCATAAGTAGAGCCATTACAATCGACATCATCATTGAAAACCAGATTAATTTATAGGCATTGTCTTTAGCTTCTTCTAGTTTATTAGCACCAAGTTTTGTCCCTACTATTACCGTAGTTGCGCTAGCCATACCACCAAACAAGACAAAGAATAAATCAGATATAGTAGAACTTATTGAATATGCAGTATTAACATTAGCACCACGAGATGAATAACATTTAATTAGTACAGCCATACCAAATTGCCATAATATTTCATTAATCATAAGTGGAATAGCCTTTATGATGATATTAGAAATTAAGCTTCTTTCAATATGGAAAATCTTTGTAACCTTAGTTTTAAAACGATAGTTACCCATTTCAAGAAATACTAAATAAACAATAGCTTCAACAATTCTTGCGATAACTGTAGCTATAGCTGCACCCCTTACACCTAGGGCAGGTAAGCCAAAGTGGCCAAATATTAAACAATAGTCAAATATAACATTTACTAAAATTGAAATCAAAGATGTTACAAGTGGCTTAGAAGTATCACCAGTTGATCTCATCGCATTAGCGATTGGGAAAGATAGACCTAATGGTAAATATGAAAAACAAGCTATTTTTAAATAATCACTACCACTAGATACAATACTTGGATCATTTATAATAAAACCGATTATTTGTTTATTAAATAATAGCGCAATAAAGACAAAGACAATCAAAATCACATATGAAGATACAATAGAGAATCTAAAAGATTGTTTCATATGTTCTTCATCATCTGCGCCATTATATTGCGATAAAAAGATTACACAAGATACTGTAATGGCATTTACCGCAAATTGAGCTATCGCATAATAACGATTGGCTGAACTTACCGCACTTACTGCTATATCGCCTAACTCACCTACCATTAAATTATCTACAAGATTAACACTAGCTACGATAAGTTGTTGAAACATTAAAGGTATAGCGATTGTTAAACACCTTTTAATTAAATCTTTATCTTGTAAAGTCTTTTTAAAATATCCTAAAAACATCTAATCTCTTTCTATATATAATCTATTTACGCTATCATCAAATTCATCAATAATTTCTTTATTTTCAATGATACGTGTCTCATTTAAAATCTTTACATCATATTTATTAACGCCATCCACTAAAGATAAACATTTAAAGTTAGTGTATTTAATAAATGGATTACGTCTAATATACATCAATGTACGATTACCAATTACAACATAAGGTCTAATATCACCAATTCTATTTTTATAAGCTTCTATTAAAGATTTTACCTGTAAGGGTTTTAGTTCGCTGCTTAAAACAATTGACTTAAATCCTAATTTATTAAGTAATTCATAGGCATATGAGTTACATACGTTTAATGTATAATAAGCAATCTTACCTTCACCTTTAAATAAACCACCTATATCGCATATATAATCACCACTATAGTCTGAGTTTAAATTAACTACAGGAAGTTTGTCTTCATTAACTGTTAGATTATCGGGGTTCGAATCATAGGGGTTCGAACCGTAGGGGTTTAAATCCATAAATTTATTATTATTTCTTTTAAAGCAGCCTAATATATATTCAGATAAAGATTCATAGAAGTCTCTTCTAATTTCATTAAGCTTACTTTTAGGCATAAAGGCATCACCTATAACGCCATCTAAAGAAACTAATCTATAAGGTTTTGTATCTATCTTAGAAAATACCTCAAACAAAGTTTCTTTACTTATTGGTGCTTTAATAGCTTTATCAGGTTTTATATCATATGTTTTATTAAAACCAAGACATTCAATTTTAATTGGCTTATCTTCAACGAAGTTAATATTAATATCTATGTCTTTTTTCTTTAGTTCATAGTTATTGATACTTTCTTCTAGCTTGTGATCTAGGGTTCGAATCGCTGGGTCACCTTTTAAAACGGGGCTGTCTACTTTTATACTGATAATTTCATTTTTATAAGCTTTAGAAACAAGTTTTTTATTAACAGTTAAACTATTTAAAATCCTACCGGTATCTCCTTTTTTAGAAATAATACGAATACCATCAAATTGATTAATATCACTAAATAGTCTAATTAAGCAATTACCATCTCTATAATCTATCACCTTACCTATTTCTTTACCCATATGATTAGGACGGAAATTGGAAAAAATATCTGCATTATTATCAAGTAAATATGAGTTAGTAAAGCCCCTATTAAATACCGATAATAAATCGTTATATTCTTTTTGACTTAAATTAAATTTTTGATTATTGTAGTAGGCATTTATCGCCTTTCGATATAAAGATGTAACAAGACCAACAT
>CAVBAX010000058.1:0-8907 GCA_963593105.1 Candidatus Methanomethylophilaceae archaeon
ATGTTACTCCATCCATCTTTCTTAAACGATCACATACGCCAAATAAAAGCTCATCAACTTTTTCATAGTCATCTTTATAGGCAAATGTTATATCAAGATCTAACATCATAGGCGTTTCATACTTAGTAATCTCTGATATATTTCTATTACAAATACTAGTAATTCCATTATCCTCAATACTTTTAATAGTAGTAGACTTCATATTGAAAGAAGTCACTATACCTAAAACATCGCCATATCTAACCACATCACCCAATGAAAAGAAACGATCAGACATCATATGAATGCCCATAATGGCATCCTTTAATAAATCTTGTAAAGCCAAACCAATGATAGCACTCATAAGTCCTAGTCCAGCAATAAGTGATGAAACATTAACACCATTAATTTGAAGTACAAGCAATACTGCGCACAAAATGATTAAAGTTCTTAAAACTGAACAAATAGCCCTAACTGCAGTATTCATTTCCTTGTTTTCTTTATGAAGCTTGTTATATCTATTTAAAGCTTTTTCAATAACATTCATAACTGCAAGGGCCACAAGTACAATCGCAATACTTTCAATAAAATTACCTAAATTAAAATCATTAATATCCATAATTTTCGCTCTTTAATTCTCTTTCAAATAAACTTTTAACCGCTATATAGGGTTCGAACCCTTCATTAATAATCCTATTAAGCATCATAGTAATAGGCATATCAACTCCATATTTATCAGCTAACTTGGTAGCGGCAGGTAAGGCATTTAAACCCTCAACTACCATACCTATTTCTTTTTTTGCATCATCAACACTTAATCCTTGACCTATTAAATAACCACATCTATTATTACGGGAATGCTTACTAGTACAAGTAACAATTAGATCACCAACTCCTGCAAGTCCAAAAAAAGTCTCATCCTTGCACCCCATCTTAGAGCCAAGTCTTTTGATTTCTTGTAAACCCCTTGTAATAAGCGCAGCCTTACCATTATCACCATAGCCCAAACCATCAGAAATACCAGCGGCAATAGCCATAATATTTTTAAGAGCGCCACATATTTCAATTCCCAAGACATCACTATTTGTATAAACCCTAAAATAAGTATCCGCAAAAGTCTCTTGTACAATCTTAGAAGCATTTTCATTCTCACTTGCTGAAACAATAGCGGTAGGCATATCCCTTATAACCTCCTCAGCATGAGTTGGACCACTTAACACCACATAAGCTAAGCTATCATTATTTAGCTCTTGTTTAATCACTTCACTAAGCGTTAATAAACTATCCTTCTCAATACCCTTAGATACATCTACAATAATAGTATTATTTGATACATAATCCTTAATACTTCTTGCCACTTCTCTAATAGTAGTAGAAGGAAGCGCAAACACTAATATATCCTTATTAGTAGCGCACTCTCTTATATCACTTGTATATTTAATATTCCCAGGAAGTTCTATATCGCTAAAACGCTCATGTCTATTAGTTTCTTTTAGCTTAAGCACCTTATCTGAACTATGAGAATAAACTGTTACATTATAATCCTTATTAGCCAAAAGCCTAGCTAACGCTATACCAAAAGTACCAGCCCCAAGTATGCCGATATTATTTATCATCTTTATGTTCCTTTACATAAACCGCTAAAACATTAATATCTGCTGGATTAATACCCGAAATTCTACTTGCTTGGCCAAGTGTTAAAGGCCTTATTTGATTAAGCTTTTGTCTTGCCTCAAGGCGCAAATTATCAACCTTGCTATAGTCAATATCAGGGAGCTTTAAACTATCCATCTTCAACATTTTATTAGCTTCTTTTCTAGCCTTGATAATATAACCATCATATCTAATCTCTATTTGAGTATTAAAAATTAATTCATCATCATATTCAAAATTACCAAGGAAATTTAAAATTTCCCTTAAATCAACATTAGGTCTTTTACATAACTCATAGGCATTATGTGAAGTATTATCATTTTCCTCATATCCTAAAGAATTTAAATAAGTATTAATACCACTTGTATAATCTACCTTGGCATTTTTTAAATACTCAATCAAATCCTTCTTTTCTTCTTGTTCCTTAAGATATCTTTCATATCTTTTTCCACTAATAAGACCATCTTCCCAGCCATATTTAATAAGCCTATCTTCAGCATTATCATGTCTCATCAATAAACGATATTCAGCCCTACTTGTAAGTAAACGATATGGTTCCTTAGTACCCTTAGTAACTAAATCATCAATCATTACCCCAATATAAGCCTCATCTCTTTTTAAAACTAAAGGCTCTTTCTTATTAAGCTTTCTTAAAGCATTTATACCAGCCATCATACCAAGTCCTGCTGCCTCTTCATATCCTGAAGTACCAAGTATTTGGCCACCAATAAATAAACCATCCACTTCTTTCATCTCTAAAGAAGCCTTAACTTGTAAAGGATCTATCGCATCATATTCAATGGCATAAGCATATTTAACAATTTCAGCATTCTCTAAGCCAATTACTGAATGCACCATTTCTTCTTGTACATCATAAGGCATAGAAGTTGAAAAACCCTGTACATAAGTTAGATCATTATCAATAGTTAATGGCTCTAAAAATAATTGATGTCTTTCCTTATCTGAAAAACGCACTATCTTATCTTCAAAAGAAGGACAATATCTAGGACCCACACCCTTTACAACACCTGAATACATACTTGATTTATTTAAGTTCTTTAAAACAATCTCCTTAGTTTTTTCAGTTGTATAAGTTAAATAACATGGTACTTGCTTATCAAATGATCTAATTTCTTCTTGTTTTGTATCTTGCGAAAATCTAATAAAACGATTAGTACCTGGTTCTCTACTGGTTTTAGAAAAATCAATACTAGAAGTTTTTACACGTGGTGGTGTACCAGTCTTTAGCCTAAATAGTTTAATACCAAGCTTCCTTAAAGACTCACTTAAATTCTTAGTTGTAGGCTCATTATCAGGACCACCTGGTGTAACGGCGCAAGAAACCATACGGCAAGAATCCATATAAGTACCAGTAGTTAAAACCACTACTTCACTTTCAAGTACGCCATTTTTAGAAAGCCTAACACCTTTAATCTTTTTATTTTCATCAGCCAATACTTCTTCAACAATATCTTCAAATAAAGTTAAATTTTCAGTATGCATACAAAGATCTTGCATCATTTTGGAATATGCATCTTTATCTGATTGAACACGCATACTCCAAACACCAGGACCCTTAGTGGTATTTAACATCTTAAATTGTAAGGCCGTCTTATCAGCAACCTTAGGCATAACCCCACCTAAGGCATCAATTTCTCTTACCACAATACCCTTAGCTGGCCCACCAACAGATGGGTTACAAGGCATATTAGCTATATGATTAAAAGAGATGGTTACTAAAGCCGTCTTTTTGCCACCATTGGCCAAAGCCATCGCAGCCTCAACACCAGCATGTCCTGCACCAACTACTATCGCCTCAAACATTAAAAGACTCCCTTAAATCTATCATAGACAGCTTTCATTTCCTTATAATGATTTAAAACATCATTATATGTCTTAGCCTCTAAATCCTCATATACTTCCATAATCGCAATATATAAAGGATAAAGATATAAATCCTGAGCCAAAATAAATAAGCCCTTACAAGCATCCTTAGCTAAAGCATAATCTTCATTTTCTAAAAATGTACCTATTTCCTCAAAAAACTCATCATTAAGATAAAACTTAACAATATTGTTATATTCATCAATATCTGGATATTTATCATTGATTAGATCATAGTCTAATCCCAATTCTTTAAAACTATTTCTCATAACTTATTAATTATATCCTTTTCATCAAATACCACAAAACCATTATCCATAAGCAACCTACAAGTAATGCCATAGCCTTTAATTAAAGTACCATTAAAGTTGCCATCATATATCAAACCCTTACCACAACTTGGGCTTTTAGACTTTAAGATACAATAATCAACATTATTAATCTTAGCTATATCCAAGGCAATATTAGCGCCCCTATTATAGTTAAAAGTTACATCAGTTTCATCGCATCTAACAACCCGACTATCTTTTATCTCGCTTTTAAGCCTAGGAGTAGACAAACCGCCTAATATTTCAGGACATATTGGAATTAGCACATTATCCTTTGCCAATTCTTTAATCTTTTCATTTAACTTACATTTGCCATCATACCTAACAGGATAACCAAGCAAACAAGCTGACACTAATATCTTAGCCATTTTGTTTAAGTAAAATCACTTCATTAACACCATCTGTTTCAATAAGTTTGACCTTAACATTTTCACTTCTACTAGTTGGCACATTCTTACCAACATAATCAGCCTTAATTGGAAGCTCTCTATGTCCTCTATCAACAAGTATTGCCAATGATATTTTTTTAGGCCTACCTATTTTAAAAATAGCCTCTATTGCCGCCCTTATGGTTCTACCAGTATAGATTACATCATCAACCAAAACCACTTCCTTATTAGTGATATCAACATCAGGTAAACCATTATTAACAGTTGGCATATCTGATAATTTAGATAAATCATCACGATAAAAAGTAATATCTAAATTCTTTACAACAGGTCTAATACCATTATGTTCATTAACCTTATCCGCAATACGATCAGCCATTGGCACACCTCTTGTCTTAATGCCTATTAACACTAAATCCTCAATATTTTCTGCCTTTTCTGTTATTTCAAAAGAAATACGCGTTAAAGCTCTATTAATTGCCACTTCATCTAATAGTTGTACACTTTTTTCCATACTTAAAACCTCATTACAATTATAATGTAATAGAGGTAAGTATATGAACGAAATAATTTTTAAAAGAAATGAACTATTAGCCCAAAACCTAATAAAAGAACTAAGTACTAGAAACATGGAAGCCTTTTATACAAAAGATAAAAAAGAAGCCTTAGATAAAGTACTAGAACTTATACCAGAAAATAGTTCCATCACTATGGGTGGATGTCAAAGTGCCATCGATATTGGACTATTAGACATTTTAAAAACAAATAAATATCATTTTATCGATAGAGAAAAACTAGACAATAGACAAGCTCTACTTCTAGGCTATGATGCCGACTATTTTATAAGTAGCGCTAACGCTATAAGTGAAGATGGCATACTTGTAAATATTGACGGAAACGCCAATCGTGTATCCTATATTAGTCAAGGACCAAAACATGTAATTTTTATCATTGGCATGAATAAAGTAGCCAAAGATTTAGACAGTGCCATGAAAAGGGCTCGTAATATAGCTGCACCTGTTAACGCACAAAGATTTGATATAAATACACCATGTAAAAAAACTGGTAAATGCTACGATTGTAAATCAATGGACACAATATGTTGTCAATTCTTGATAACTAGATTTTCAAGACACAAAGATAGAATAAAAGTAATACTAGTAAACGAAGATATAGGATTTTAAATGAAAATAATTGCGATTGATGGTAGATGCGCCTCTGGCAAAACCACATTTTCAAATTATCTTAGTAAAAATGTAGTACACATTGATGATTTTTATTTGCCATTTAAAAAAAGAACAAAAGAAATAATGAACACTCTTGGCGGAAACATTGACTTTGATAGATTAATAAACGAGATATTAAAACCATATAAAGATGGTAAAAAAGTAGTCTATAGAAAATACAATCCTCATCAAGATAAATACATTGAAACAATTATCTTAGACAATAATCAAAATCTTATACTTGAAGGTTCATATTCACATCATCCTAAATTAAGTGAATATATTGACTATAAAATATTTATCACAATTGATACACAAACCCAACGAAAAAGAATCCTTAAAAGAAATCCTAATAACGCTAATGATTTCTTTAATATTTGGATCAAAAGAGAAGAAGATTATTTTAACAAATTAAACATCAAAGAAAGCGCAGACTTAGTAATGGAAAGAACTATTAAACTTAAAAGCATCTATAAACACTTTAAAGGCAATCTTTATTATGTAGAAGACTTAGCTAAAAATAGTGAAGATGGAAAACTATATGTAATATACAGACAGCTATATGGTGATAATTCATTGTGGATTAGACCGCTAGATATGTTTTTATCATGTGTTGATCATGATAAATATCCTGATATTAAACAAAAATATCGCTTTGAACTTATAGAAGATGATTTTTAATCAAAGGCCTATAAAATAAAACATTAAATCTCTAACCAAAATACCATCTAGGGAATAGTTCAAGAGCCTTTATATAATCTTTAGTCGTACCAAAGCCTGTGATAATTGGAAGATATATCACAAACATTAATACATATAAAATCATAAAAATATAAATAAGTTCTTTATTCTTTTCTCTTTTTTCCACTAATTTGTTCGCACAAAAACATAACGCTAGTATCGTAAAAATACTAGTTGGATAAAAATGATAGGCAAACGTAGTTCTACTAATTGGTGTCCATGGCAATAATGCGCTAAGATAAGCTATCGCAATAATAAAAGAAGTCTTATCCTTTATCTTGAATAAACAATAAATAATTGCAGGTAATCCAGCCCAAGTTAATAATGGATTAGAAAAACAAGCAATTGTATTTGAGATGCCACTATCATTAATATTACTGTAATACCAAATAGGTCTAATATCTAATAACCATTGATACCACTTAGAAGAATAAGGATGACTTGAAACAAGATTAGCATGATATTCATACATTGTAATATTATGTTCCCATACATTTTTAATAGACCAAGAATCATTCCATACCTTATCAGGCAAGTAAGATAGCCAATAAATAATAATCGGTATAAAGACAAAAAATACAAAACACCATAAAATTGTTGAAACAACATTCTTTTTAGTCTCTATTAACTTTTTAAATAAAATAATAGCTAAACCAACCGCTGAATAACACGCAGTCCACTTGGTACTTATCGCAAGACCCATTGATATACCACAAATAAGTAAATACTTAAGTTCTTTTTTATGATTATCTTCTTTATAATATTTAATCATCCAATAAAACATTAACATAATAAAGAAAACACTAAATGGCTCTAAAGTCGCAATACGGCTTGTAGTAATATGCATAAAATCGCAAGCACTTAATATTGCCGCTAAAGAAGATATGATAGTCTTATCAAACAATAATTTACTTAATAAATAAATTAATACAACAATCCCTATTCCAAATAAAACACCAGGCAACCTAAACACAAATGGTGAAAAGCCAAATAACTTTATAAACAAGGCAATAATATTTGTACCAAGTAAAGGATGAACAGAAGCATACATTCTTTGGCCATCTGTTACCTCTTTAGCATTCCTTACATGATAAATTTCATCAAAATAAAACTCATCATAATAGGTTGGTGAAATAACAACCTTATCTTGCTCATCAATAACTAAAGAAGCAGGATACTTACTATCACTATTTTTATCTTCATAGACTTTTACATTAACTAATTCACCATCTTTTATAAAAGCTATCTCTGTCAATGTTTGCTTAATATTAGTTGAAGTGATTCTTATATATTTATATTCATAGTCACCATAGATAAATGAATATTCAAAGATTCTGCCTTTTTCTAACGTGCTTATTTCATCCCAACTATATAAATCATTTGATCCTTCAATTATCATATTTTCAACACCAAGTTGATACCCCTTTTCAAGTGCATTATTATCACCTTCTCCATATATGATATTGATTTGATCAAAACTATCTTCCACTTCTAATATAAAAGATTGATAAGCCTCTACAGGTTGGAAAGTAGTACTTACAATACTTGTGCTACCTAAATTCCATAATGAAATTAGGGCATATACTAAAGTAATAGATAATAAACAAAAGAAATCTTTCCTTTTATCTTTCTTAATTAACCTAGAAACAAAATAGACAAGTCCTATAATCAACAAAGATAAAATTAAAAGTATCAACAATTCTTCATCTTTAAAAATTAGTAAACTTAGATTTTTCATCATCTTCTAGTATAAAAGAAAAAGGTGCTTCCACCTAATTCTCATTTAATTCTTTACAAATCTCAGCGTACTTTTCTTCGGTTAAAATATATTTCTTCTTATATAAAACACAAGATAAAATCATAAAAATACAAGGAATAACAGTCATCGCAATTAATAATCCATTGGTTTGTGACTTTGATACACTAGAAATAATTCCATCAATTAAACCCGATTTTGTCACATCATCAATTAAACCTTGATTAGCTTGTTGTTCAAGTGAAGATATTTGATTTGTAAAACTAGTCGCATTAACAATCATATAAGTAATAGAAGTAACTACTACCACAAGTGCACTGGCTAGTTTTGTGATAAATGGACGGACACTTGAAATAATTGCCTCATCTCTATTGCCTGTTTTATATTCATTATATTCAACGGTATTAATGATAGAAATCATCATTATTAGATATAGACCATATTGGGCAAAATTAGCCAACATAAAACCAAAAGTAATCACAAAAAACTTAGCTTTACTTGTAACCATAAATAAACCTGAAAGGATTTGTACAATATATCCAACAAGGCCAATATATAATGCCATATTAACCATTTTCTTCCTACTTAATTTTCTTGAAATAACTGGATAGAAAACCATTAAGACAGCAGTAGCTGCCATACCAACAGTAGTAAATAAAGAATATAAAGAACCATCATAACCAAATTCAAAATAAATATAGTTATTACCAATACCATTTAATACGATATTATTACCAATTTGTTGACATAAGAAGATAATAGTAATCCATATCAATTGATCATTATTGACAAATGTACTTACAATCTTTTTAAAAGACAAAGGTGGAACTGGCTTAGTTTCATCATCCCTTCTTTCTTTTGCCCCAAATAATGTGAATAACAAAAATAATGGACCAAGAAGGGCAATAACTAAGGCAATAATACCATATGCTGTTTTAGAAGAACCACCA